>DATKAO010000196.1 GCA_035498015.1 Myxococcota bacterium | reverse complement strand
GGCCGCTTCAGCCCGCACCCGCTCGTCGACCGAGACGACGATGGGCACGTCGGCTTGCGCGAAGCAGGCCAGCACCGCGTCGAGATACAGCTGGCGCTCGGCCGCGTGCGCGCGCGCATGGGCGCCGCGCACGCGCGCGGGGTCGACCGGGCGCACGACGACGACCCCCGCGCCGCACGGAGCGAGCGCGCGCTCCTGCATCTCTTCGAGCAGGCCGCGGATCGCCCGGCGCACCCCGGCTTCGGCCGCGCGACAGCGCCGCTCGCGCCGCGCTCTGCATCATGGCTCGGGCGCGAGCACGAACTGCATGCGCGCGTGCTCGGCGCTCGGGACGAGTGACTCCCGGAACCAGGCGCAGGCGAGCTTCGGGCCGAGACCCGCGCCGCGCGCGAGCGCGGCGAATTCGGCCGGGTCGTACAGGCGGAACTCGACCTCGTCCCGGCCGCCGCCTTCGTACTCGAGCTCGACCCGGTGGCGCGGCCCGTCCCACGAGCGGCGGCTCGCCACGCGCCGGCCGCCGCGTTCGTAGCTCTCCACCAGCGGCAGCGTCGCGATGTGGTCGCGGTTGTACAGGTCGATCAAAAGCCGCCCGCCCACCCGCAGGCGCGCGCCCATCTGGCGCAGCACGTCGGCATTTCCGGCGTCGTCGAAGTAGCCGAAGCTGTGCCACAGGTTCGTGATCAGATCGAACGACTCGGCCAGTGAGTCGAGTGAGCGCATGTCCAGCCGGCGGAAGGCGGCAGCGCGCGGCGCGGAAAGGACGGCGCGAGCCAGCGCGTCGCCGTTCGCGTCCACGCCCAGCACCTGGTAGCCCCGCAGCGCGAGCGCGGCGGTGTGCCGGCCGGGTCCGCAGCACACGTCGAGCACCCGCGGGAACTGCCCGGGCGGCGCCTGGCGCTCGATCCAGGCCACCTCGGACTCGGTCAGCTCGGCCGGGATGGGGTCGAGAAAGGTCTCGTACCACTCGCGCGAGAGCTCGTTCGCGGGCATCGCCGGTTGCAGGATACCGGGGATCCGCTAACCATCCCCGCCCGGTTCGACCGCCGGCGGGCGGTCGACGCGCGGAGGGGCCCGATGGGATCGCTGCGCCCTTACCTCCAGTTCGCGCGGCTCGCGTTCCAGCGGCGCGCGACTTACCGGCTGGCCAACTGGACCGGCGTGGCCGTGAACTTCTTCTTCCTCCTGGTCCACGCGCAGGTGCTGCTCGCGTTCTTCCGGGCGCGCGGCGACGCGGCCGGCTGGCGGCCGCAGGACGCCGTGCTGTACTTCGCCGCGTCGGAATCACTCTTGATGGTGATCGGGATCTTCCCCGACTGGCGCTTCAACCTGGGCGAGCGCATCCGCACCGGTGAGATCGTCTCGGACCTGCTCCGGCCCGTGACTCTCTACGGGCGCGAGCTGGCCGAGCGGTACGGCACGGGGCTCTACTATCTCTTGACTCGCGCGCCAGCCGTGTTCGCGGCGGGCTGGCTCGTGTACGGGCTGCTGCCGCCGCTGCGCTGGGAGCTCGCGCTGTTCCCCGTGTCACTCGCGCTGTCGCTCGCCGTGTCGGCGGGGCTGTGGTTCGCCGCCTGTTCGTCGGCGTTCTGGCGCGAGTCGTCGAATGCAGAGCTCTCGGCGATCGTGTTCGTGAACAGCTTCCTGGGCGGCGTGTTCGTGCCACTCGACTTCTACCCCGAGACACTGCGCTGGCTGGCCGACGCGCTGCCGTTCCGAGCCACGCTCTACACGCCCGTGGCGCTGCTCGCAGGGCGGCTGTCGGGCGGCGCGCTGGCGTTCGGCCTGCTGCACCAGGTCGTGTGGGCAGCGGCGCTCGCGACGCTGGGTCGGCTGCTCGAGACCCGTGGCCTGCGCCGGCTCGTGACGCAGGGGGGCTAGCGTGCTCGACGCGATCCGGCTGTATCTCCACATGGCCTCGGCGGGCCTGCGCTCGCAGATGCAGTACCGCGGCTCGTTCGCGCTGCGCAGCGCGATCGACTTCGGCGTGATCGTGTCGGACCTCGCGCCGGTCTGGGTGCTCGCGCGCTACTTCGGGCACCTGGACGGCTGGCGCTTCCCCGAGCTGGCGCTGCTCTACGGTATGGTGGCCACGTCGTGGGGCACGGTGGAGGTGACCCTGCGCGGCTTCGAGAATTTCACGGTGTATCTCCTGCGCGGCGACCTCGACCGGCTGCTGCTGCGGCCGCGCTCGCTGATCCTGCAGGTCGCGGCGTACGAATTCGAGGCGCGCAAGCTGGCGCGCATCGCGCAGGGCCTGGTCGTGCTGGTGCTGGCCTGCGCCGCGCTGCGTCTCGGGCCCGAGTCACTGGCCTGGGTGGGCCTGGGAGTCCTCGGGGGCATCGCCTGCTTCGCCGGCGTGGTCATGCTGGGCGCGGCGTCCGCCTTCTACACGCTGGGCGAGGCGTCGGAGCTGCAGAACATCCTGACTTACGGCGGCAGCGCCGCGCTGTCGTACCCGGTGTCGATCTACGCCGACTGGTTCCGGCGCGCGATCACCTGGGGCGTGCCCCTCGCGTTTGCGAACTACTTCCCGGCGCTGGCGGCGCTGGGCCGCACCGAGTCGGCGGGCTGGCCGGTGGCGCTGCCCTGGCTGTCGCCGTTCGCGTGTCTGGCGTGCATGGGCCTGGGCATGGCGGCGTTTGCGCGCGGCCTGCGGCGCTACGAGTCGACGGGGAGCTGAGCGTGATCGAGGTCGAGAAGCTCGAGAAGACCTTCCGCGTCGCGCGGCACCACCGCGGGTTCCTGGGCGCGTTCCGCAACCTGGTCGAACGGCAGTCCGACCTGGTGCGCGCGGTCGATGGTGTCTCGTTCCGGATCGCCGACGGCGAGTTCGTGGGCTTCATCGGCCCCAACGGCGCCGGCAAGTCGACCACGATCAAGATGCTGACCGGCGTGCTCGAGCCGTCCGGAGGTCGCGCGCTGGTCGGCGGTCTCGAGCCCCGCCGCGACCGGATCGCACACACCGCGCGGCTGGGGGCCGTGTTCGGGCAGCGCACCCAGCTGTGGTGGGACCTGCCGGTGATCGAGTCCTACACACTTCTGCGTCACGTATACGGCACGCCGGAGCGCGAGCACCGCGAGCAGCTCGCGCGCCTGTCGGAGCTCTTGGGGGTCGGCGCGCTGCTCGACGTGCCGGTGCGGAAGCTTTCGCTCGGGCAACGCATGCGCTGCGAGCTGGGCGCGGCGCTGCTGCACGCGCCGCGCATTTTGTTCCTCGACGAGCCGACGATCGGCCTCGACGTGGTGGCGAAGGAGGCGATCCGCGAGTTTCTCGCCGCCGAGAACCGTGAGCGCCGAACGACCATCCTGCTCACCACCCACGACCTGGCCGACATCGAGAGACTCTGCCCGCGCATGATCCTGATCGATCACGGACGCGTGGTCTACGACGGCTCGGTGGACGACGTGCGGCGCACGGTGACCGCCGAGCGCCGGCTCAGCGTCGACTTCGAGACGGACGCGCCGGCGGGCGGGCTGCCCGACGGGGCGCAGCTCGAGGAGCGCGCGCGCACGCGGCTCGTGATCCGCTTCGACCGCGACCGGATCCCGGCGGCGCGGCTGATCGCCTGGCTCGCCGAGCGCGCGCCGATCGCCGACCTGACCCTCGAAGAGACTCCGATCGAGCGCATCGTCGCCGAGCTGTACCGCCGCTCGGCCGAGCGCTGACCGTCCCTTGGCCCTGGCGACCTGGCGCGTGCTCGGCCTGGAGCTCGGCATCGGCGAGCCCGAGTCGGTGCTGCGCGAGCGCGCGCTCGCGGCGGCCGGAGTTCCCGCCGACGCACTGCGCGGCCTGCGCATCGCGCGCAAGTCGGTCGACGCGCGGCGCGTGCGCGGCGTGCGGCAGCTGCGCTTCGTGGTGCACGTGGACCTCGTGGTCGACGCGGGCTTCCGCTCCGAGTCACTCGCGCGCGCGGAGCGCACGGGCCGGGTCGTGCCGGCGCCGGAGCCGGGCCGGATCGAGCTCGAGCGCGTGCACGCCTCGCTCGCGGGCCGGCGGGTGGCCGTGCTCGGCGCGGGCCCGGCCGGGTTGTTCGCGGCGCTCGTGCTCGCTCGCAACGGCGTGCCGGTCGACCTCGTCGACCGGGGCGCAGAGCTCGGCGAGCGCGGCCGGGACCTCGCCCGTTTCCAGCGCACGCGCGTGCCCGACCCCGAGAGCAACCTCCTGTTCGGCGAGGGCGGCGCGGGCACTTACTCGGACGGCAAGCTCTACACGCGCGTCGAGCACGAGCTCGAGGTGCCGCTGCTCGAGGAGCTCGTGGCGTGCGGCGCGCCTGCCGACATCCTGTACGACGCCCGCGCGCACGTGGGCACCGACCGGCTGCACCGCGTGCTGCCGGCCCTGCGCGGGCGCCTCGAGTCGGCGGGCGTGCGCTTCCACTGGCGCACGCGGGTCGGCGAGCTTCGCATCGAGAGCGGCGCCGTGACGGCGCTGGTGACTCCCGCGGGCGAGCTGCCCTGTGCCGCGCTCGTGTTCGCGCCCGGTCACTCCGCGCGCGACACCTGGCGCGCGCTCGCGGCGCAGGGGCTGCCCGTCGAGGCCAAGCCGTTCCAGCTCGGCGTGCGCATCGAGCACCCCCAGACGCTGGTCGACCTGGGCCGCTACGGTGATTCGGCCGAGGCGCGCTCGCTCGGGCCCGCGTACTACGCATTGACTTGCCGGCCGGGCGCGGGCGCGCCGGGAGCGCACAGCTTCTGCATGTGTCCGGGCGGACAGATCGTGGCGAGTGTCTCGGCGCCCGGGCTCTTGTGCACGAACGGCATGAGCAACTCGCGCCACTCGTCCCCGTGGGCCAACGCGGCCGTGGTCACCACGCTGGGGCCGCGCGAATTCGGCGACGGCCCGTTCGCGGGCGTGGAGCTGCAGGAGGCGCTCGAGCGCCGCGCGTTCGAAGCAGGCGGCAGCGACTACACGGCGCCCGCGCAGCGCGCGCCCGACTTTCTCGCGGGAGCCGTGTCCGCCGCGACCGGCCGCTCGAGCTACCGCTTCGGCACACGACCCGCGCGCGTCGACTCACTCCTGCCCGAGCTCGTGCGCGACGCCCTGCGTCGGGCGCTCAGCCAATTCGAGCGCACGCTCCCCGGCTTTGCGACCGAGTCGGGCCTCTTGGTCGGCGTCGAGTCTCGCAGCTCGGGGCCGGTGCGCATCGCGCGCGACCCCGAGACGCTGCGCGCGCGCGGCTTCTCGAACCTGTTCCCGGTGGGTGAGGGCGCGGGCAGCGCGGGCGGCATCATGAGCGCCGCGATCGACGGCGCGCGCGCCGCCCAGGCGCTGCTGCGCGACGGGCTGCCGTCTATACTGCGCGCCTGAGCGAGGGTGGGGTGGAGAGCAGCGCGAGTGAGTCCCTGACGCGCCGGCGCGGCGATGCCTCCGGCCTCGCCTTCGCCGGCTACTGCGTCGTGAACAGCGCGTTCGTGCCCGCGGTCGCGAAGCTCACGACCGCGCACGCCGACGGACTCACGATCGCGCTCTTCACCAGCGCGTTCGCGGCGCTGGTCTGTCTCGTGTTCCTGGTCGCGCAAGGCAAGCTGCGGCTCCTGCTGCGCGACTTCCGCTGGCTCGTGCTGATCGGCACGCTCGGCACGGCCGTGGCGTTTCTCTTGTATTACTCGGGCGCGCAGCGCTCCACGGCCGTGGAGACCGCGCTCTGCGTGCAGACCGAGCCGATCTACTCGCTGATCGGCACGCGCTTCGTGCTCGGCTATCCGACGGCCAAGCGGCGCATCGCGGCCGTGCTCGCGATCGCCGCCGGGATCGCGCTGGCCATCGGCACGGCGCCGAGCTCCCCCTGGCTGGGGCTGGCGTTCCTGCTCGCGACGCCCCTGGCCTGGCAGACCTCGCACTGGATCGCGCTCAAGCAGCTCACCACGTTCGACCCGCTGCAGCTCTCGGGCGCGCGCTACGTCTACGGGAGCCTCGCCCTCGCCGTGGCGTGGCTCGCGCTCGACGGTCCGGCCGCGCTGCCCCCGCGTTCCGATCTCGGGAGCTTTCTTCCGATCGTCGCGCTACAAGGAGCGCTGCTGTCGTTCGGAGGGACTCTCGCGTGGTACGCGGCCGTGAAACGACTCGACCTGCCGCGCGCCACGGCGATCGTGGTGCCGTCGGCGCCGATCCTGTCGCTCGGGGTGTCCTATCTCGTCCTGGGCGAGCACGTCAGCCTGCGCGAGCTGTGCGGGTTCCTGCTCGCCGCCGCGGGCGTACTGACTTTCGCCTTGAACCCGAGTGTGACCGCTCGTGAGTAGCTTCGAGCTCGAAGATTTCCTGCGCTCCGCAGAGGCGGCCGCGATCTCGGGCCCGAGCGAGGACGAGCGCCGTGAGATCGCGCACCGGCTGCGCGCGGCGCTCGACGAGGTCGGCCGGCCGCTCGCGCAGCTCTCCACCGGCGACGTGCACGGCTGGCTGTTCCACTCGGTGCCCGAGCGATTCGAGCCTGGTGACTCGCTCGCGCGGCACGTCGGCCCGGTGCTGAAGGCGCTGGTCGCGTTCGCCGCGCGCACCAGCGGCGACAAGCTCGCCCGCCTGCGCAACGCGGTGAACGACTCACTCGAGGACCTCGAGCACGCTCTAGAGCACGGTCACTCGCACCACCACCACGATGACCACGACGAAGAGCCGCAGGCGCCGTACGTGCGCGGCGAGCCGAAGATCGGCCGCAACGACCCCTGCCCGTGCGGCTCGGGCAAGAAGTTCAAGAAGTGCCACGGGGCCTAGTGGAGCCCTACCAGCCCAAGACGGAGGCGAAGATCAGCGGAGCCACGATCGTGGCGTCGGATTCGATCAGGAACATCGGCGTCGCCTCGTCGAGCTTGCCCCAGGTGATCTTCTCCGTCGGGAATGCGCCAGAGTAACTTCCGTAGCTCGTGGTGGAGTCGCTGATCTGGCAGAAGTACGCCCAGTACGGGCACGGTCGGCGCAGGTCCTGGTGGATCATGGGCACGACGCAGATCGGGAAGTCACCCGCGATGCCGCCGCCGATCTGGAAGAAGCCGACCGTGGAGCGCGCCTTCGAGCCCGGAATGGCGCGCATGCCGACCGCATCGTGCCCGGTGACTTCCACCTGCGGCAGCTCCTCGAGGGACTTGCCCATGGTGGTCGAAACGTACCAGCGCGCCAGCTCGGCCATGGTCTCGAGCCCGCCCTTCACGATCTGGAAGTTCGACAGCTCCCCCGACAGCACGTGAGACACGAAGATGTTGCCGAGCGTCGAGTCCTCCCAGCCGGGCACGAAGATCGGCAGGTTCTTTTCGGCCGCCGCGAGCAGCCACGAGCCGGCCGGGTCGATCTGGTACGAGTCACGCACCCGACCCTCGAGCAGGAGCTGGTACAGGATCTCGTGCGGGAAGTAGCGTTTCTTCTGCTGGTCGGCGCGCAGCCACAGGTCGAGCACGTGTTTCTCGATCGCGCGGAACGCCTTGTCCTCGGGGATGCACGTGTCGGTGACCCGATTGAGACCGGCGCGCTCGAGCGCCTTCTCGTCCGCGGGGGTCAGGTTGCGCCAGCCCGGGATGCGCTTGTAGTGGTCGTGCGCGACCAGGTTGAACACGTCCTCTTCGAGGTTCGCCCCGGTGCACGAGATCGCGTGGATCTTGTCGCGCCGGATCATCTCGGCGAGTGACAGGCCGAGCTCGGCGGTGCTCATCGCGCCGGCCATGGCGAGAAACATCTTCCCGCCGCCCTCGAGCTGTTTCTTGTAGGCCTCGGCCGCGTCCACGACGCTCGCGGCGTTGAAGTGCCGATAGTGGTGCTGGATGAACTCGGAGATCTTCATCGGGGGTCTCCCAGGAAAACGCGCGCGAAGCTTAGCGTAGGATACGGGCCACTCATGGGGGAACGGCAGGAGATCTTCTCCGGTACCGAACCGGTGCGCGAGCGACACCGGTTCGACCGCGCCCGGCTCGAGGCCTGGATGCGCGAGCACGTGGACGGCTTTCGCGGCGCGCTCGAGGTCGAGCAGTTCAAGGGCGGCCAGAGCAATCCGACCTACCGCGTGGCGGCCGGCGGCACGCGCTACGTGGTGAGGCGCAAGCCGCCCGGCCAGCTCCTGCCCTCGGCGCACGCCGTGGACCGCGAGTACCGCGTGCTGTCGGCGCTGCAGGGCTCGGGCGTGCCCGTGCCGCGCACCCACGCGCTCTGCACCGATGACTCGGTGATCGGCACCTGGTTCTACGTGATGGAGTGCGTGGAAGGCCGCGTGTTCTGGGAGCCGCACCTGCCCGACCAGTCGAAGCGCGAGCGTTTCGCGATCTACGACTCACTCTGCGAGGTGTTGGCCCGCCTGCACGCGCTCGACCCCGAGCGGCTCGGGCTCGAAGACTACGGGCGGCCCGGCAATTACTTCACGCGCCAGATCTCGCGCTGGTCGAAGCAGTACTACGCCTCGGTCGAGGCGCCCCAGCCCGAGATGGACCGGCTCGCCGAGTGGCTGCCGCGCAGCATTCCGCCGGGCGACGACACGTCGATCATCCATGGCGACTTCAAGCTCGACAACGTCATCATCCACCCGAGCGAGCCACGGGTGGTCGCCGTGCTCGACTGGGAGATCTCGACCCTGGGTCATCCGCTCGGTGACTTCACCTACCTGTGCATGCCGTGGTTCGAGCTGGGCGCGTTCCGCGGGCTGGACCTCGAGGCGTTCGGCCTGCCCTCGCTCGATGCCTACGCGGCGAGCTATTGCCGGCGCACCGGGCGTCCGTCGATCGAGTCGTTCGCCTGGTACCGCGCGTTCCACCTGTTCCGCAACGCGTGCATCCTGCAGGGCATCCAGGGGCGCGTGCGCGACGGCACGGCCTCGAGCGAGCACGCCACGCTGCTGGCGAGCAGCGTCGGTCCGCTCGCGGTCGCCGGCTGGCAGATCGCGCAGTCACTGGGCGCGTGAACCGCGACTTCGTCCGGCTGCTGGCTGCGGCCACGGTCTCGAACTTCGGCTCGATGCTGACGGCGCTCGCGCTGCCGCTGGCGGCGATCGAGCTGCTGCACGCCACTCCGGGCCAGCTCGCGGCGCTGAACTCGGCGGCGCTGATCCCCGGGCTCGCGCTCGGGCTGTTCGCGGCGCACGGCATCGACCGCGTGCGGCGGCGCCCGGTGCTGGTCACTGCCGACCTGGCGCGCGCCGTGCTGCTGGTCTCGGTGCCGGCGGCGGCCTTCGCGGGCGCGCTCACCATGACTCACCTGGTCGCGTTCGCGTTCTGTCGCGGGCTGTTCGACTTCGCGTTCGACGTGGCGGAGCACGCGCTCCTGCCGACGCTCGTGCCGCCCGCGGAGCTCGTGCGCGCGAACGGCCGGCTGCAGGCGGGTGACTCGAGCGCCGAGGCCTTCGGCTTCGCGCTGGGCGGCTGGCTCGTGCAGTGGCTGTCGGCGCCGGTCGCGCTGCTCGCCGACGCACTCAGCTACCTGGCGTCGGCGGCAATGATCGCGCGCATCCGCACGCCCGAGCCCGAGCTTGCGCCGCCGGCACCCGGCCGGCGCCGCGCGAGCGAGCTGTTCGCCGGCGTGCGCGAGATCGGCCGCGTGCCCGTGCTGCGCGGCGTGGCCGCGGCCGGCATGCTGGCAGGGGCCGCCGGCCAGATGGTCGGCACGGTCTACATGCTGTTCGTGTACCGCGAGCTCGGCTTCGGCGCGGGCGTGATCGGCGTGCTGGCGGCGCTGGGCGCGGTGGCTTCGCTCACGAGCGCCCTGCTCGCCGACCGCGTGCCCGAGCGCCTCGCGGGCGGACCGGCGATGGTCGCGGGCCTCGCGCTGTACGCGGCCGGGCCGCTCGTGCTCTCGGCCGCGCCCGGGGCGACACTGCTCGGTGTCGCCGCGGTCTCGGCGCAGCAAGTCGTGGGCGACGGCGGCTACGTGCTGTACGAGGTGCACCAGCGCAGCCTGCGCCAGCGCATCACGCCCGGACACCTGCTGGGGCGCGTGGGCGGCGCGCTGCGGCTGTTGAACGGCGCCGCCATGCTGGCGGGTGCCGCGGCGGGCGGCTGGCTGGGCGAGTCACTGGGGCTGCGCGCCACCTTGGTCGCCGGCGCGGGCCTCGCGGCCCTGGCCGCGGGGGCGGCGCTGGCCGTGGGGCGCGCCGCTCAGAAGCGCCAGCCGAGCCCGGCCTGAATGTTCACCGCGCCCACGCCGTGCGCCGAGGCGTCGAGGCTGCCGGTATTCAGGCTGACCTTGGCGGGAGAGAGCAGGCCCTCGGCCCCGACGTTCAGGTAGAAGCTCTGCGTCAGGAACACGTCCATGCCGATGCCGACGCGACCCGCGAAGGCGGGGCTCGTGACGTCGATCGCGCCGAAGCGGTCGTGGACAGAGACCCAGATTGCGCCGGCGCCCAGCAGGAAATACGGCTGGAAGCGTCCGAACGGTCCGATCAGCTTCAAGTTCGCGGTGGCCGACTGGGCGCCGATCGTGCCCAGGTCGATGCCGCCGAAGCGCACGTTGAAGTCGTCGAGCCACTCGTACTCCGCCTCCAGCGCGAACCAGGAGGTCAGGCGGTAGCCCGCGCGCGCGTTCACGCCCCAGTTGTCGCTGGCGTCGATGTGCTTCAGCACGGGATCGTCGGCCAGGAAGTCTTCCACCAGGTTGAGCGAGCGCGAAGCGCCCACGCCGATGTACGCCCCCGAGCGGGCGAACTCTCCGTCCGCGCGCGCGGTGCGAGTCACGAGGCTCACGAGGCAGACCAGGAGCGCGGCGGCGACACGCGTTTTCATCGGGCGGGGAGGCTAGCTCAGAAGTGGAACGCCAGCCCGAGCTGCAGCGCCACGTAGTTCAGGCCGTGGCTCTCGTCCGAGATACCCGACACGCGGGACTTCACCCGAGCGCCGTTCACGATCGACTCGAAGCCGAGGCAGAGAGTCACGTTGCGCGTCGCGTAGAAGTCCACGCCCAGACCCAGGCGCCCGGCGGGCGCGTTGTCGGCGCTGAAGTCGACGAACGACTTGTCCTCGATGTCCGGCACGATCACACCCAGGCCCACGAGCAGGTAGGGCTGGAAGCGGCCCGCCGGGATGCTGAACTTCGCGTTCACGGTGATCGCGTGAGTCGTGAGCTCGGCCACGCGCACGCCGGCCGCGCGCACGCCGAAGCCGTCGAGAAACTCGTACTCGAGCTCGGTCGAGAACCAGCGCGCGAACTGGTAGCCGGCGCGCGCGTTCAGGCCCCACGTGTCGCTCACGCTGACTCCGGCGACGGGTACGGCGTCGTCGAAGGTGTGCTCGAAGGTGTTCATGGCGCGCGAGGCGCCGACCCCGAAATACGGGCCGCGCCGCGCGAAATCGCCCTCGTCGGCGCTGGCCGAGAAGGCGCACAAGAGGGCCGCGAGCCCGAGGCAGGCAGCGACGAGCGGGCGCAGCGCGGAGCCGCTCCGACTCCGCGCCGCGCCGGCGTCGAGATTCAGCTCAGAAGCGGTATCCGAATCCGATCTGCGTCGCGAGATAGTCGAGTCCACGGCCCTTGCCGCCACCTTGCGAGACTCGTGCCGAGTTGAGCACGAAGTCGGAGCCGACGTTCAGGAAGAAGCTCGGCGTGAAGTAGTAGTCCAAGCCGGCGCCGAAGCGGGCCACGAAGGCCGGTGAGGTCACGTCGAGCTGCCCGAAGAAGTTCTTGTCCTGGCTGATCCACCCGGCGCCCGCGCCCACCAGCACGTAGGGCTGGAACTGGCGGTAGGGCGCGTGGACCTTCAGGTTGAGCGTCGCGGTCTGTGTCTCCAGCCGGGTGATGGCGACCCCGGCGGCGCGCGTGTTGAAGCCCTTCATCCACTCGTACTCGACCTCGGTCGAGATCCACTTCGAGAACTGGTAGCCCGCCGTGCCGTGCGCGCCCCACGAGTTCGTGGTGGTCGCATTCAGCGGCGCGAGCGCGTCGTCGAAGGCGTGGTTCATGAACTCGATTCCATAGGTGCCGCCGACCCCGACGTATCCCCCTGACCGCTCGTACGGGTCTTTGTCATCCGCGCGCGCCACGTGGGCCGCGAATGTAGAAACGAGGAACAGTGAGGCGATCGCGAGATATCTCATGGGTGGCCCTCCTTGCAGTTTCGCCGCGCCTTGGCGCGGAGAGTCAGCGCTTGCGTCTCCCGAGACTACTTCTTCTGAGGCGGGAACTGTCTGAGAATACGGTCTACGGCGTCCTGAATGCGAGCCTGCCGTTCTTCGGGGGTTTTCAGCTCCTGAATACGTGACTGGCCGCTTCCGCGCCAGATTACATTGTTCGAATCAGGGCTGATGAAGTCGATCAGCAGGGTACCCACGTCGTAGGTATCCACCACCGTCTGGGCGCCGCCGACACCATACCAGCCCCGGTAAGGTCCGTAGCCGGTGTAGATCGTGTGGGCGTCCAGCTTCTGCTGCAAGGCGATGTGGTAGGCCACCCAGAAGTCCGGCTTGCCCGAGAGCGACTTGCTGAAGCCCTTCGCCGCCAGAGACTTCTCGACCGCCCCCTGGATGCGCTCGTGGACGAGCGGGTCGTCCAGGCGCGCGTTGCCCGTGACCGTGGGGGTCTGCGACTGCCAGGCCCAGGTGTGGAGCCCGTCCAAGCGGGCCCCCGGATCCCAGTCGGAGTTCACCTCGACCGTGCTGCACGCAGCGAGCGCGAGCAGCCCCACACACACCGCGACCGAGAGACTGCGGCGTTTCACTCTAGGCGCTCTGCCGCACGAGCACGAGCTGTTCGGGCGCAGGGAAGCCCGCCTCGCCGAGCGCCTCGCGAATCACCCGGTTCGTGTCGAAGTACACCTGCCAGTAGTGGTCGTTGTGGCAGAACGGGCGGACCGCCAGCTTCGGGCCGAACGAGGTGAACTCCAGGATCTCGAGCGACGGCGCCGGATCGGCCAGCACGTGCGGCACCTTCGCGACGCGCTCGCGCAGGATGCGGATCGCCGCGTTGTGATCGACGCTGGCCGCGAGCTGCGCGACCAGGTCGACGCGCCGGTACGGGTTCGACGAGAAGTTCTGCAGCGTGTCGGACAGCACCTTGTTGTTGCCGACGAAGGTGCGGATGTTGTCGGGCGTGTTGAGCGTGGTCGCGAACAGACCGATTTCCTCGACGGTGCCGGTGATTCCGCCGGCGGTCACGAAGTCACCCGCCTTGAACGGCCGCAGGACCATCAGGAAGATCCCGGCCGCGAAGTTCGCGAGCAGCCCGCTCCAGGCGGTGCCGACCGCCAGGCCCGCGCCCGCCAGCAGCGCTGCGAAGCTCGTGGTCTCGACGCCGAAGAAGCCCAGCAGGGCGACGACCAGAATGATGTTCAGAGTGACCGTGACCGCCGAGCCGACGAAGCCGATCACCGTGGGGTCGATCGGCTGGCGGCGCAAGCCACGCTGCATCAGTGACACGACCAGGTGGATCAGCTGGCGGCCGATGATCCACAGCGCGATCGCGCCGAGCACCTTGAGCCCGAACGGCACGAGCCACAGAGTCGCCGTCTGGTAGATGTCGGTCAGTCGGTCCGTCGGGGGCATCCGGATCTTCCTCTCACTTCACGCTGTAGCCGCGGCCCTCGAGACACGCCGTGTATGCCTTGTTGAACGTGGCCATCTGCGCCTGTCGGTCCGCGGTCTGCTGCTGGCCTTGGGCCTGGGCCTGCTGGTTCGCCGCGTCGGCCTGGCGCCGCTTGCGCACGCCGCCCGCGACCGCGCCCGTGGTCGCGCCGATCGCCGCGCCCTTGCCTGCGTCGCCGGCGACCGCGCCGATGGCCGCGCCCGCCGCCGCACCGCGCGCGGCACCGCGCACGCGCTGGCCCTGCGCCGGGGGTGCCGCAGCTACCGGCGCGGGCTGCGCGGCCGAGTTCGCCACGGCTACCGGATCGACGCCCGTGTTGCCCTTCGCCCAGGTCTGGCACTCCGATTCGTCTTTGCTCTGCTGCTCCGCCGACTGGTTCTTCGCCGGGTAGATCACGAGCTGCGCCGCGGCGTGGCTCGCGACGAGCCCCGCAGACACTGCTGCTACCGCTGCAAACGCGCTGACCGCTTTCATGAAATCCTCCCCATGCGGACGGACCGCTTCGCGAATCATACGCCAAGCTGGCTACGCGGGGGCGTCCGTCGTACGCTCGCCGCGGCGATGGGCTCGGGGCGAGAAAAGCGCGCCGCGGCGCTGGCGTTCGGCTTCGCGGCAACGCTGGTGCTGGCGTGCGCGACGCCCATCGGCGTCACCCATCTGTCCGCGCGCGACGCCGACCGCGGTCTCGGTCAGAGCATCCTCAACGGCGACCGCACGACCACGCTCTCCCGCGAGTATCTGGAACGGCTGGGGCTGGTCGACCTGTACGAGAAGAACCCGCATGAGGCCCTGTCGCAGCTGCGCAACGGGCTGGGCGGCCCCGACGAGGTCGGCCGGCTGTTCGCCCTGTCCGAGCTCTGGTTCGAGTCGGCGCTGAAGTCCGGCGACCACGGCGAGTATCTCGCTTCGGCGATCTACGCCTGGGCGTTCCTGTTCCCGAAGGACCCGGCCCAGAACCCCACGCCCTACGACGGCCACATGCGCCAGGCGCTCGACCTGTACAACCGCGGGATCACCGAGGGTCTGGCCGCGCCGGACCGCGACGACGAGACGGTGCTCGATCTCACGCCGCGCGAGATCCCGCTGCCGTTCGGCACGTTCGTCATGACCGGACCGGCCACGGAGTTCCGCTACGGCGGCTACCGGCTGAAACACTTCGTGTCCATGCGAGACGTGGAGATCCGCGGCATGCGCAATCGCTACCGGCGCGCGGGCATCGGCTCGGCGCTGGGCGCGCAGGTGGAGGCAGCGCCCGGCGCCGAGGGCACGAAGTGGATCCCGCCGAACGCGAAGGTTCCGGTGACTGCGCTGGTCCGCCTGGCCGACGTGCGCGCGGGCATTGCCGGCGCAAAGGTGAACGGGTCACTCGAGCTCTACGACGCCGACGAGACACCGTCGGTCCAGATCGACGGCCGGCCCGTCCCGCTCGAGAGCGAGCCCAGCGCGACGATCGCCTACCGGCTCGACAAGGCGCCCGTCTGGGACTTCGAGATCGCCGGCTTCCGCCGGCCCGACTTCACGCTGCCCGGCGCAGCCAAGACCAAGGGTCTGTTCTTCCTGAATCCGTACCGGCCGGGGCGGATCCCCGTGGTGTTCGTGCACGGCACGGCCTCGAGCCCGGCGCGCTGGGCCGAGATGGCCAACGAGCTGCTCGGCGACCCGCGCGTCGCCAGCCGCTTCCAGCTCTGGTTCTTCATCTACAACAGCGGTCAGCCGATCCTGGTCTCTGCCGCGAACCTGCGCGAGTCACTTCAGTCGGCTGTGCACGACATGGACCCGCAGGGCAAGGACCCCGCGCTCCGGAACGTGGTCGTGGTCGGTCACAGCCAGGGGGGGCTGCTCACCAAGCTCCTGGTGGTGAAGAGCGGCGACGCGTTCTGGAAGAACGCCAGCGACGTGCCTTTCGCAGACGTGAAGATGAGCGACGACACGCGCGCGCTCCTGAAGCGCGCAGCCTTCTTCGAGCCTCTGCCTTTCGTGACTCGCGTGGTGTTCATCTCGACGCCGCACAAGGGCAGCTACATCGCCGAGAACTGGCTCGGCATGCTCGCGCGCCGGTTCGTGAACTTCCCGGCGGCCGTCACCAATTCGGTGACGGAGCTCGGGACCCTGCGCCAGCAGGCGGCGCTGCGCGGCGGCTGGCGCGTGCCCACGGCCGTCGACAACATGGACTGGTCGAACCCCGGCCTGCGCACGCTGTACTCGCTGCCGATCGCGCCCTGGGTGAAGGTGAACTCGATCATCCCGGTGCTGAGCGAGCCGTACGCCACGGCCAAGGACGGCGTGGTGGCGTATCAGAGCGCGCACATCGAGCCGGTGGAGTCGGAGCTCGTCGTGTATCCGTCCGGTCACTCCACGCAGGCCACTCCACCCACGATCGAGGAAGTGCGGCGCATCCTCTACGAGCATGCGGGCATTCACTGACCGCCTGGGCGCGCTGCTCCTGGCCAGCGCGCTCTTTGTCGCCTGCGCCACGCCGATCGGCGTCGACCCCGTCTCGCCGCGCGAGGCGGACCTCGAGCTCGGGCAGAGCGCGCTCACCGGCGACGAGCCGACCAGCCTGTCGCGCGAGTATCTCGAGCGGCTGGGCCTGGCCGATCTCTACCGCGAGAACCCGCGCGAGGCGCTCGCGCAGCTCCGGAGCGGGCTGGGCGGCCCCGACGAGGTCGGCCGGCTGTTCGCGCTCTCGGAGCTCTGGTTCGAGTCGGCGCTCAAGACCGGCGACCGCGGCGAGTATCTCGCAGCGGCGGTCTACGCCTGGGCGTTCCTGTTCCCGAAGAATCCCGCCCTGAATCCCACGCCCTACGACGGGCACATCCGCCTGGCGCTCGACCTGTACAACCGCGGCATCACCGAGGGGCTGGCAGCCGCGGAGCGCGACGACCAGACCACGCTCGATCTCTCGCCGCGCGAGATCCCGCTGCCCTTCGGCGCGTTCGTGCTGAGTCCTCCGGAGCACGAGTTTCGCTACGGCGGCTACCAGCTCCAGCACTTCGTGTCGCTGCGCGACCTGAAGATCCACGGCCTGCGCAACCGCTATCGCCGCGCGGGCATCGGCGCCGCGGTCGCCGCGCAGGTCGATGGCGAGGGGACCGCCCACGACCGCTGGATCCCGCCGAACGCGAAGGTGCCGCTGACGGTCCTGCTCCGCATGCCGGACGCCCGCGCCGGCCTCGACCGCGCCAAGGTGAAGGGGTCACTCGAGATCTACGACGCCGACGAGACACCCTCGGTCGAGATCGACGGCCGCCAGGTCCCGCTCGAGTCCGAGCCCAGCGCCACGATCGCCTACCGGCTCGATCACGCGCCCGTGTGGGACTTCGAGATCGCCGGCTTCCGGCGCCCGGAGTTCACGCTGCCCAGCGCGGGCAAGAACAAGGGCCTGATCTTCCTGACTCCCTACCGGCCCGGACGCATCCCGGTCGTGTTCGTGCACGGCACCGCGTCGAGCCCGGCGCGCTGGGCGGAGATGGGCAACGAGCTGCTGGGCGACCCGCGCGTGGCGAGCCGCTACCAGCTCTGGTTCTTCGTCTACAACAGCGGCCAACCCGTGCTGACTTCGGCGGCGAACCTGCGCGAGTCACTGGAGGCGGCGCTCTCGGACATCGACCCCGAGGGCAAGGACCCGGCGCTCCGGCAGATGGTCGTGATCGGCCACAGCCAGG
Source organism: Myxococcota bacterium (assembly GCA_035498015.1). Classification (NCBI taxonomy): domain Bacteria; kingdom Pseudomonadati; phylum Myxococcota; species Myxococcota bacterium. The sequence continues at coordinate 28,547 of DATKAO010000196.1, read as the reverse complement.
GCGGGCTGCTCACCAAGCTCATGGTGGTGAGCAGCGGGAACCAGTTCTGGAACAACATCTCGGGCGTCTCGTTCACGTCGGTGAAGCTGAGCCAAGACACGAGCACGCTTTTGAAGCGTGCGGTGTTCTTCGACGCGCTGCCGTTCGTGAAGCGCGTGGTGTTCATCTCCACGCCGCACAAGGGCAGCTACATCGCCGAGAACTGGCTCGGCATGCTCGCGCGGCGCTTCGTGGCCATGCCCGCGGCGTTCACCAACGCCGCCCTCGAGCTGGGCCAGCTGCGCGAGCAGGTCGCGCTGCGCGGCTCGTGGAAGATGCCCACCGCAGTCGACAACATGGACTGGTCCAACCCGGGGCTCCGGACGCTCTACTCACTCCCGATCGCGTCCTGGGTGAGGGTGAACTCGATCATCCCCGTGCTGCAGGAGCCGATCCAGACCGGCGAGGACGGCGTGGTGCGCTACTCCAGCGCGCACATCGAGCCGGTCGAATCCGAGCTCGTGGTCTGCCCCTGCGGTCACTCGACTCAGGCGACCACGCAGACCATCGAAGAGGTGCGGCGCATCCTCTACAAGCACGCCGACATTCACTGACTCGGCGGCGCGGGCGCCTCCGAGCCCGAGGAGAGGTCCTCTTCCTTCTTCCAGGTCTTGTCGGGGTCGAAGCTGGTCATCGCGGACGCGACCTTCGCCGTGTTCGGGCCGAGGTCCTTCGAGTACACGGCGCCGTCGTGATTCACGACGAAGGTCATGATGCCCGAGTTGCGATACTGCGCCGGGTACGCGACCAGCGCATAGCCGCCGATCTGGTGCCCGCGCACGATGTAGTCGTAGGCGCCACCCGGCGCGTTCTTGCCCTGCCTCTTGAGTGACTTGTACAGGTAGCCGTGGTACGGCTCCCGTCCGCCGCCCTTGATCGAGTAACCCTCGCTGCGTGCGTTCGCGACCAGCTCGCCGACCGGGCTCGGAGGCTCGCCGTCCTGGGTGGGCCAGTACAGGCCATCGTGCTGACCGGGCGAGCTGATCAGCTTCTGCGCGTACTCGAACAGGCCGTCGTGGTTGCGGTCGACCGACGCGTACTCGCGCTGCGCGTCGACGTAGGCGAGACACACTTGGATCGCGGCGAGCTCGTTGCGCCCGACACGCCGCGCGAGGATCTCCTCCTTGCCCGCCTCGACGTCGAAGCTCCACTTGTCCCCGTGCTTCACGATCGGTACGGGAAAGGGGAAGTCGTCGTCGCCGTAGACCAGGACCGCCTTCGTGTCGCCGTCGCGCTCGATGCTGTGCTTGGCCCCGTAGCTCGTGACGAAGTCGTCCCGCGTGTTCTGGTCGGCCACCGGATCGCCCGAGCCGATCACGCCCTCGGCTCCCGAGCCGAAGACTGCCCACAGCGCCTTGTTGTCGGACGTCTTGGCCGCGTTGAGGAGCGCGTCCGCCGCGGCCTCCGGTGAGTCGAACTTCTGCGGCGCGACCTTGCTCGTCGCGCCCAGCGCGAGGAACGCCGCGGCACACGCGATCGCGAGTCTCCGGGTCATCGAGTGAGTCGTCTTCATCTCCGTTTCCTCTCGCTAGCGCCGCCGGCCGCCGCCGCCGCGTCCGCCACCGCCACCGCCCCGTCCGCCGCCGCCGCCACGGGAACCGCCGCCGCCGCCACGTGAGCCGCCGAAGCTGCTGTTGCCGCGCGAGGAGCTGGCGCGCGCCGCGCTGCCGCCGCCGCCGCGGTCGAACGCGCCGCTGCTCCGGTTCGACGCGCTGGCGCCGCCGCGGTCGCCGGCCGAGCCCATGCCCTTGTTGCCCCGGTCGCCCGCACCCTGGCGATTGCCTCCGGTGCCCATGCCCTGGCCGCCGCGATCGCCCACGCCCTGCCGGTTGCCGCCCGTGCCGAGACCGGAGTTGGCCCGGTTGCCGGCGCCGCCGTTCTGCGAGCGGCCGCGGAAGTCCTGCCGCGCCTGCGCGTCGCGCGCCTGGCCCTTGCCGAACTTGTCGCGCGTGGCGTTGTCCTTGTAGTTCACGCCCTTGCGGTGACTGGGGTCGTGTGACCACTTCTGGTTTCCGCCGCCGCCGCGGTTGCCGGCCTTGTCGTTGCGTCCGCCGCGGTCGCCACGGTCCCCGCGGTCACCCCGGTCGCCCCGGTCACCCCGGTCACCGCGATCTCCGCGGTCACCGCGATCGATGTTCGTGTTGTCGCCGCGGCTGATGTTGGTGCTGTTGTTGATGTTGATGTCACCGCCTTCCCAGCCGCAGCCCGCGTGACCCCAGTAGCCGACGCTGGCAGTGATCGCCGCGCCCCAGAACATGCCGGCCGCGAACGCGGCTCCCGGCGGCGGCGCCCAGTAGTAGGGCGGATACGCCGGGTACGGCCAGCCGCCGTAGACCACGGTGGGCTGGTATGTCGGCACGTACACCGTCTGGGGATTCGTCGGCTGGATGATGATGGTCTGCGTGTTCGTCGTCGGGTTGGTCTCGGTCTTGACCGTCTGCTTGTCGTCGGTCTTGAGATTGCCCGCCGCCTGGGCCTTGCCGCGCAGGCGCTGGATCGCGTCCATGACGTCTTTCTGCTGCTCGAGCACCGCGTCGCCGAGCTTCTGCGTCCAGTCGAGGTTCTTGTCCATGTTCTCGAGCACCGACGCGAATGGAGCCAGCGCCTTCACGCTGTCGTCCCAGTCCTGCTTCGCGAGCGCCTTGTCGAGCGCATCGCCCTTCAGCTTCGCGTTGGCCGGGTCCTTGATCCAGCGCGCCGCCTCGACCACCTCGAGCGGATAGGTCGATGCCATGAGCACGCTCGCGATCAGGTCGTCGGGATAGAGCGCGATCGGCGCAACGAGCTGCTCGATCTCACTCGCGCTGAGCTTCTGCTGGCTCGCCTGATCGGCGGCGGGCTGCGCGGGCGCACTCTGCGCGGGCGGCGGGGGCGGCGGCGTCTGTGGCGGAGCCGGCGGTGACTCCTGCGCGCCGGTCTGCGAGCACCCCAACACTATCGCGGTGAACCACGCGAGAGTGACCGCCCGGCGACGCCTCATGCCCGAACCTCCTCAGGGGGAAATCGTACACGATCGGGCGCGAGGGCGAACGTGCGCTCTGCAATCGCTGGTTTTCGCAGTCGACAGGCGCGCTTGCGGCGTGCCATGCTGCCGCCGGCCGAACCGCAAGAGGGAGACCGCGATGGCCCGCTCACTCGTCGTCCCGTTGGCAGCGCTCCTGGTCTTCGCGAGCACCGGGGCGCATGCGCAGACGCAGGCGTGGAACCAAGAGGTGGTGACTGCGCTGGCCGGACAGCTCGAGAAGTCAGTGAGTGGGTTGCGCGACGTGGTGCGTGGAAGCCCCAACTACAACAACCCGGCCTACAAGCGGAAGCTCTACGAGATCATGGACAACCTGCGGATGATCGAGCAGTCCGCGACCTCGATGCACGCGTCGCTGAAGGACGGCGCCGGCATGGAGGAGACGCTGCCCACGTACAAGCGGCTGCAGCAGATCCGGCGCGACACCGAGGTGCTGGCGCAGCGCGTGGACATCACGGCCGTCACGCGCCCCAAGCTCGACGAGGCCAAGGGCATCCTCGAGAAGATCGAGCCCTACTACCCGGCCGAGCCCGAGTCACCGGCGGCGAAGTCGGGGGCCAAGTAGCTCGCCCGCAATGGACGTCCAACGCTGGCAGGTCGGCGACTGCACGCTGACCGCCGTGGTGGAGAACGAGACTCCGCACATTCCCCCCGGCCTGTTCTTCGTGGGTGTTTCGGACGAGGACGTGGCGCGGCACGCGGCGTGGCTCGTGCCCGACTTCGCCGACGCGCAGGGGCGAGTCACTCTGCGCGTGCAGGCGTTCGTGATCGAGTCGCGCGGGCGGCGCGTGCTGGTCGATCCCTGCGTCGGCAACCAGAAGCCGCGGCCGATGCCGTTCTGGAACATGCAGAGCTGGCCGTTCCTCGAGCGCTTCGCGGCCGCCGGCTTCGCACCGGAGCGCATCGACACGGTGGTCCACACGCACCTGCACGCCGACCACTGCGGCTGGGACACGCGGCTCACCGACGGCACGTGGGTGCCCACGTTCCCGAACGCGCGGCACCTCTACACGCAGGCCGAGCTCGACTGGATCCGCAAGGAGAGCAACCCGGGCATCGACGGCGTGTACGAGGACTCGATCGCGCCGATCCTGGCTGCGGGGCTGGCCGACGTGGTGCCGCCCGACCTCGACCTGGGCGGCGGGCTGCGGCTCGAGCCCACGCCGGGTCACACGCCCGGCCACGTGTCGCTCTGGGTCGAGTCACGCGGCGAGACCGCCCTCGTCTCCGGTGACTTCCTGCACCATCCGGTGCAGTGCGCGGAGCTCGCCTGGGCCGAGACCGGCGACGAGGACCCCGATCAGGCGCGCGCCACCCGGCGCCGGATGCTGGGCCGGGCCGCCGACACGCGCGCGCTGTTCCTCGGGACTCACTTCGCGACCCGTCCCGCAGGCCGGGTCGAGCGTCGGGGCGACGCCTTCCGCTTCCTTCCCCTCTGAGTAGGACGGCCTTCGCTCGGCTAGGGGCCCTTCCATCTCGGCGCGATCACTTCGTCGGCGACGATCTGGCTGAAGCGCTCGCCGCCCGAGCGGTTGCCGTGCGTGCTGTCGTGGAAGCCGTCGTCGGGCAGCCGGTCGCTGAAGTCGGCCAGCGGAAACGGGTCTTGCGCCTCCAGGCGCGCCACGGAGGCGGCAAACGTTTGCTGGATGTGGCCACTCAAGAGCTGGCGGTGGGTGCTCGAGATCGGCGGCACGACCACCACACACTCGATGCCGTGGGCACGGCAGCGCACGAGCACGCGCTCGAGCAGCGCGAGCGCGCGCGGGCTGGTCTGGTAGCCGTGCATGCGGCGCGCCCAGCGGCCCGCGCCGTGCTTCGGGTCGTCGGCGTGACCGCGCGCGGGCGGCTGACTCGGGCTCGCCGGCGCGGCGAGATAGGGCGGTGGCCAGCCGACCATCCAGGTCAGGAGCTCGTTGCGGTAGCAGTACGCGGGGAACAGCCGCGCGCACAACAGCGTGCGCCGCGTGCCGAGCATGAGCTCGGGCAGCCACTCGTAGACGTCGCGCCAGGTGAACGCGCGCAGGAGCTGGCCGTTCAGGAACGGGATCGGGTAGCGCACCCACTCGGGAGTCAGCTCGATGAGCGCGAGCTTCGGCCGCGCGCCCTGGGCGAGCACGTGGTCGAGCAGGATGTCGGTGCCCACCAGATCGCCGCCGTTGAACGAGAGCGTGGTGACTCGCGGCGCGCGGTCGCCGAACTTCTCGCGCAGACGCGCTTCGACCACCGAGGGCAGGATCAGCGCCTTGAAGCGCGAGCTGCCGAACAAGAGCACGTCGGGGCTCGGCCCTGCAGAGCGCACCCGCGCCAGGGCGTCGGACGCCTCGCGAAAGCGCACGTGGAGCGGCGCGCGGTCGAGCGCCAGCCCGATCGCGAGCTCCGCCGCCAGAAAGAGCAGCGCCGCCAGCGCCAGCGTGCGCCGTGACTTGCGTTGCTCGTCCGGAGGTCGTGTCTGGTCCATCGCGTCTCAGAACTGGAAGTAGATGAAGGCACCGCCTTCGTCGGGCATGAAGAGCTGCGCGGCAATCAGCGCCGCCGCGAACGCCGCGGCCGCCAGCGGCACGGGCAGCCGGCGCGCGAGCGCATCCACGTCGGCGAAGCGGCCGACCACGTGCGCCACGAGCACCACCCCGGACAAGAGCGCGAACGTGCCGGCGACGGCGGGCGTGAGTGAGATGCCCGCCGCCGGTGCGAGCAGCCGCGCGTAGATCGTGCCGGCGTCGGCCAGGCTGTGCGCCCGGAACAGCACCCAGCCCAGGCACACCGCCACGAAGGTGACTCCCGCGCGCAGCGGCGCGAACAGCGGCTGGTCGAGCCAGCGCGGCCAGGGCAGCGCGCGGTGCAGCGCCAGGAGCGCCCCGTGATACGCGCCCCACAACACGAAGGTCCAGGCGGCGCCGTGCCAGAGCCCGCCCAGCAGCATGGTCACGAGCAGATTGCGGTAGGTCGCCGCGGACGAGCCGCGGTTCCCGCCCAGGGGGATGTACAGATAGTCGCGCAGCCAGCTCGAGAGCGAGATGTGCCAGCGGCGCCAGAACTCGGCGATGTTCAGCGAGAAGTACGGCAGGTCGAAGTTCTGCGGCAGGCGCAGCCCGAACGCGTGCGCGCAGCCGATCGCCATGTCGGAGTAGCCCGAGAAGTCACAGTAGATCTGGATCGCGTACGCGATGGTGGCGGCCCACAGTGCGCCCGTCGAGTAGTCACCCGGCGCGGCGTACACCGGGTCGACCAGCAGAGCGACCTGGTCGGCGATCACCGCCTTCTTGATGAAGCCCAGCACGAAGAACCGCAGCCCGAGCTCCATGCGGGTCCAGTCGAAGCGCTGCAAGACCCGCAGCTGCGGCAGGAAGTCGGCGGGCCGCACGATCGGCCCCGCGATCAGGTGCGGGAAGAACAAGAGGAAGAGCGAGTAGTCCAAGAGCTTGCGCTCGGCAGGCAGCCGCCGCCGGTACACGTCGACCACGTAGCTCACCGTCTCGAACGTGTAGAACGAGATACCGAGCGGGAGCACGATGTGGAAGAACGGCGCCGCGCCGGCCGCGCCCAGCGTGCGAGCCAGCGGCCAGGCGAGTGACACGAGGAAGTTCGTGTACTTGAAGAAAGCCAGCAGGCCGAGCGTGACGCACAGGCTCGCCGAGAGGAGCAGGCGGCGCCGGCGCGGGTCTTCGGTGTCTTCGATCCGAATCGCGATCCAGTAGTCGAACAGCGCCGTGCCCAGCACCAGTCCCACGAGCCACGGATTCCAGCGCGCGTAGAAGTAGATGCTGGCGAACAGCAGCACCAGCATGCGCGCGCGCTGGCTGCGCAGCGCCCAGTACAGCGCGAACGCCGCGGCAAACAGGTAGAAGAAGCGCACGCTGTGGAAGAGCACCCGTCCCCCCTCCGGAACGGCGGGGATCGTAGCACCGTCCTGCGCGGTCTCAGGCCGAGAGGTGGCTCCGAAGCCAGTCGAGGGTCCGCGCCCAGGCGTCCTTGGCCGAGGCTTCGTGGTACGACGCGCGCACGTCGCAGTGGAAGCCGTGCTCGGCGTCGGGGTAGCGCACGATCGCGTTCGGAACCCCGGCTTCGCGCTTCAGTGTCTCGCGCAGTAACTCGACGTCTTCCACGGGGATGCCCTGGTCCTTGTCGCCGAACAGGCCGAGCCAGGGCGTGGCGAGCTTGGCCACCTCGCCGATCAGCACCGGGAAGCCGGGCCGGCGCGCGACCGCGATGCCGCCGCCGTAGAAGCCGACCGCCGCGCCGAGCTTGCGCCGGGTCGCGACCAGGAAGGTGACTCGCCCGCCGAAGCAGAAGCCCACGATGCCGATCTGCGCGTCGCGGAAGCCGGCGGCGCGCAGGTGCGCGAGCGCCGCGTCCACGTCCATTCCGATCGCGTCGTCGTTCAGGCCCTTGAACAGCGGCATGACCTTGGCGAAGTCCGTGTAGCCCGCCGTGCCGCCGCCCGCGCGGTGGAAGAGGGTCGGCGCCACGGCGCGGTAGCCCGCGGCGGCGAAGCGGCGAGTCACGTCCTGGATGTGGTCGTTCACGCCGAACGCTTCCTGGATCACGATCACCGCCCCGACCGGCTTGCCGTCGGGCAGCGATTCGTAGAGGTCCATCGGCCCGTCTGCGGTCTGTACGGTGGTGATCGTCTCGGTGCTCACGGGGCCGCCATCATACACGCGGGACGTCGCGCTGGATCGCGCGCTGCAGCGCCGGCCGCGCGCTGACTCGCGCCATGAAGTCGTCCAGGAGCTTCACTTGGGGCAGGAAGCTGCGCTGGAACTGCATGATGCTGGCGAGAAAGACGTCGGCCGCCGAGAACTTCTCACCTAATAGATAGGGAGCCTTGGCCAGCGCGTCGGTCACCCGCCGGTCCACCTTCGCCGCCTCCTCGGCGCGGTTGGCGCGGTCGATCAGCGCCGGCTCCATGACCCCGGCGTAGTACGCGAGCCAGGTCAGATACTCCCCGCGCTCGGGGTCGGCCACGGTGGGCCCGACGCCGTTCGCCGGGAACAGGTCCGTGAGGTAGAGCGCGATCGCGATCGACTCGGTCACGAGCCTTCCGTCGTGCACGAGCGTGGGCACACGTCCGTCCGGGTGCGGATTGCGCGGATCGCGCGCGCCTCCCGTGGGGCGCTGGATGTCGACGTAGGTGATTTCATAAGGGGCGCCGAGCTCTTCGAGCAGCCAGATGATTCGCGTCGAGCGCGAGCGCGGAGCGTGATAGAGGGTGACCATCCTCACCAGCATACCCTGCGCAGCGGAGGTTCCCGATGAGACCCACCAAAGCTTCTTCCTGGTTCGCGAGGCTCGCCAAGGCGACCTCGCACGCGACCGGCCGGCCCGCGTCGTTCGTCCTCGCCTGTGCGATCGTGCTGACGTGGGCAGCCACCGGTCCACTGTTCCAGTGGAGCGACACCTGGCAGCTCATCATCAACACGGGCACCACGATCGCGACCTTCCTGATGGTATTCCTGATCCAGAACACCCAGAACCGGGACACCGAGTCTCTGCAGATCAAGCTCGACGAGCTCATTCGAGTCACCGAGGGCGCGCACAACGCGCTGCTCGACCTGGAGGAGCTCGAGGAGCGCGAGTTCGACGAGGTGCGCAGCACCTATCGCAGGCTGGCCAGGAGCGCGCGCGAGAATCTGGTGAGAGGAATCCGGGACACGGGCCGCGCCGACCTCGAGGGTGATGGGACTTGAAGCCGTGGCGAGTCGCCGTGCCGCTCGCACTCGGCCTGGCGCTCTGGCTCGTGCCGGCGCCCGAGGGGTTGGATCCGCGCGCCTGGCACGCGTTCGCCGTGTTCGCAGCCGCCATCCTGGCCATCCTGCTCGAGGCCTTCCCGATCCTGGTGGTCGCGATCCTGGCGCTGGCCATTGCGGTGCTGTCCGGCGCTCTGACCGCCGAGGACGCCTATCAGGGTTTCTCGCGCAGCGTGATCCTGCTGATCATGGTGGCGTTCCTGGTGGCGCGCACGGTGGTGACTTCGGGCCTGGGCGCGCGCATCGGCCACCTGGTCGTGGCGCGCTTCGGCGGCTCGACGCTCGGACTGGGCTACAGCGTGTTCCTCACCGATGCGCTGATCGCGCCGGGCTTCCCGAGCAACACCGCGCGCTCGGGCGTGATCTATCCGCTCGCGCTGTCACTCGCGCTGCACGGTGACTCGCGGCCCGACGACGGGAGCGCCGGGCGCATGGGCAAATATCTCATGTTGTGTGGCATCACGAGTCTCGCGGTCTCGTCGGGCTTGTGGCTGACTGCCATGGCGGCCAACCCGGTGGGCGCCGAGTTCGCGCGCGAGCACGGGGTCGAGATCGGCTTCGCGAGCTGGCTCGCGACGGCGATCGTGCCCTCGCTCGTGGCGCTGGCCGCGATGCCGTGGGTCGTGTACCGGCTCGCGCGGCCCGAGATCGAGCGCACACCCGATGCTCCGCAGCGCGCGCGTGAGGCGCTCGCACGGCTCGGACCGCTCTCCCGCGACGAGCGCACGGTCGCGCTGATCTTCGTGCTCATGGTGCTGGCGTGGGCGACCTCGTCTGTGCTCGGGCTCGACAATACGGCGGTCGCGTTTCTCGGGCTGGGGCTGCTCATGGCGACCGGCGTCTACACCGCCGACCACCTGAAGAGCGAGGGCGAGGCGCTGGGCACGTTCATCTGGTTCGCGGCGCTGTTCGCGCTGGCCAGCGCGCTCGATCGCTACGGCTTCACCACCTTCGCGGGCCACCAGCTCGCCGCGGCGCTCGCCGGGCTGCCCTGGCCGGCGGTGTACGCGCTGCTGGTCGCGCTCTACGTGGTGCTGCACTACCTGTTCGTGAGTCAGACCGCGCACCTGATGGCGCTGCTCCCGGTGTTCCTGGAGGTCGGCGTCGACCGGGGCGTGCCGGCGGCGCTGCTCGCCTTCGGGCTGTTGTTCGCGAGCAACTACTTCTCGGGACTCACTCCGCAGGCGTCGAGCGCCAACGTGCTGTTCGCCGCGAGCGGCTATGTGACCCAGCGCGAGCTGTATCGCGTGGGCGCGGTGTCGACCGCGGTCCTGCTCGCGATCTTCCTGATCGCGGGCACGCCGTGGATTCTCCTGCTCTGGGGCGCGGCGCGCTGATATCATCGCGCCGGGGGGCGCCGATGGGCGAAGACCTGGGACCGCTGTTCGCGGCCAAGCCGCACTTCCACCTGCTCTGGGCGCTGGGGATCGCGGCGACGGCCGCAGCGTTCGGCTTTGCACTGTTCGCGCTGGTCCGAGGCCGGGTGTCTGGCGAGGTCGGACTGTTCGGGCTGGTCGCAATGCCCGCATTCGCGCTCCTGATCGCGAACCTGGTCATGCTCGACCGCACCCAGGAGGTCGTGTTCTGCGGCTCCTGCCACGAGCCCATGGCCCCGGTCGTCGCGAGCATGAAGCAAGCCAACGACTCGCTGGCCTCGATCCACTACCAGAGCGGCGCGATCAAGGGAGACACCGCCTGCTACACGTGTCACAGCGGGTACGGCCTGCTCGGTGACTTCAGCGCGAAGCGCGCCGGGCTGCGGCACATGTGGCACGAGCTCTGGGGCAGCTACCAGTACCCGCTCGCGATGAACGAGCCTTTCGACATCGATTCTTGCCTCGAGTGTCACATGCAGTCGCCGAAGTTTCGCGCCGTCCCGTTCCACACCGACCCCGAGACCCAGAAGGCGCTCGTCTCGCGCGAGATGTCGTGCACCGGGGCCTGTCACCCTTCCGCGCACCCAGCCGAAGCGCTGAATGGGAGCAGGAAATGATCCGGCTCGCGAGCGTGCTGATCGCGCTGGGTCTGGTGCCGTTGGCGCAGTCACTCTTCGATCTGAACGGCGACACCGCCACGCGCGCGACGTTCCTGGGAACGCCCAGCGTCGTGCTGGGCGTGGCGCTGGCTCTCTTGGCGCGCTTCCGCACGCGGAGCTCGGATTGAGCCGCGGCCTGGGGCTGCTCTTCGGCGCGCTGCTCGCCGCAGTGAGCGCGTGCCGGACGCAGACCCCCGAGGCGAAGCCGGCCGAGCCGGAGGCCGCGGCCTCGGGCTACGTGGGCGACGAGGCCTGTCTGGCGTGTCACGAGTCCATGAAGCCCGGCTTCAGCGCGAAGTACGGACACACCGCGCACGCGCACGTGCTGAGCGCGAAGAACGCGCAGGGGGCCCTGGCCGCGCACGGCTGCGAGGCCTGTCACGGCCCCGGCGAGGCGCACGTGAGCCAGGGCGGCGGGCGTGGCGTCGGCGGCTTCGTGCCCTTCGGCGACGACTCACCCGAGGCCACCCAGCGCATCAACACGGCCTGCATGGCCTGTCACCACGGGGGTGACCGGACCTACTGGGCGGGCAGCGCGCACCAGGCCGCCGACGTGGCGTGCACGAAGTGCCACACGCTGATGGAGAGTGTCTCGCAGACGCGCCTGCTCGCCGGGCCGACCGAGGTCGAGACGTGCGCGCGCTGTCATCCCGCCCAGTACTCGCGCGCGTTCCGCAATGCGCACATGCCGCTGCGCCCGGGCTCGTTCGAGGTGAGCACCGCCGCGGAAGGCAAGATGCGCTGCAGCTCCTGTCACCAGCCGCACGGCACCGTGAACCCGAACCTGATCCGCCACGTCACCGTCAACGACGAATGTCTCTCCTGCCACGGCGACAAGCGCGGCCCGTTCCTGTGGGAGCACTCGCCGGTGGTCGAGGACTGCCTGAACTGTCACGACCCCCACGGCAGCACGCGGCACGCGATGCTGAAGATGAACGTGCCGCGGCTCTGCCAGACCTGTCACGTGTCGACCGGCCACGCGACCAGTCCGCGCAACCCCAACGACCGCTTCGCCGTGGCCACGTCGTGCCTGCAGTGTCACACCCAGGTGCACGGCTCGAACCACCCGTCGGGCTTCGCGCTCACCCGCTGAGGACGCCGCATGCGCCGACTCCAGCCATGGCTGCTCGCGCTCGGTTGGCTGGCGCTCTGGGCCGCGCCGGCGCGCGCCGACGTGGACTTGGGCCCCACGACTCTCTCGGGCTGGCTCGAGATGGGCGGGCGCGGAGTCCTCGGCGACGACCACTCGGCGAAGTTCCTCGAATACCGCGACCCGCACGAGGGAGTGTTCGGCGCGGCCGACTTCACGCTGCAGGATCTCGACGACCTGCACTATCTCCACTTCGGCGGCTTCGACATGGGCGAGAAGGACGCCGACTACTTCCTCGAGGGCGGGCGCTTTGGTCACTGGGGCATCTCGGGGGCGTACTCACTCCTGCCGCACAACTACAGCAACCAGGCGCTGTCGCCCTATCTCGGCGTCGACAGCGGCAAGCTGTTCCTGCCCGGCGCTCCGCCCGCCGACACCGCGGGCTTCGAGTCGCTGGTCACGAGCTCGGCCGTGGACGCGAAGCTCGGCTTCGACGCCAACGAGGCCAACGTCGGCGCGTTCTACAAGCCCAACCAGGACACCGAGCTGCGCGCCGGCTACCGCGCGCTCGACCGCGACGGGCGGCGGCCCGATCAGATCACCTTCGGCTTCAGCAACTTCGTGCACTTTCCCGAGCCGGTCGACGAGCACACGCGCGAGGGCTCGGCCGAGCTCTTGTTCGCGCGTGACTCGTACAGCCTGGGCGCGAGCTACACGCTCAGCTACTTCGACAATCACTTCCGCTCGTTCCAGGTCGAGAACCCGGCGCCGTTCGCGGGCGGCTCGTCGCTGGGCGCGATCGCAGCGGCGCCGGACAACCTGTCGCACATGATCTCGCTGAGCGGCTCGACCGTGCTGCCGACCCCGTTCGTGTCACGTCTCGCGGGCACGATCGCCTACGGCTTCCGGCGCCAGGACGAGAGCTTCGTGGCGCTCACGGTGAATCCGCTGTCGACTCCCGCGCCGCTGCCCGCGAGCAACCTGGGCGGCGACGTCCGCCCGCTGCTCGCCAACTTCGTGTTCACCGCGCGGCCGGCGCGCGCGTTCGACGTGACCGCGCGCTACCGCATCTACGACTACGACAACAAGAGCAACGAGATCCTGTTCACGCAGACCTCGACCACCGACGCGGGACTCACCGCCGAGACCCGCCGCTCCTTCGCGCCGAGCTTCATCACGCAGAACGCCGGCGTGCAAGGCGCCTACCGGATCACCAGCGCGGCCAAGGCCACGCTCGCCTTCAACTGGGAGCACTGGGACCGCGGGCCCGAGCGCGAGGTGCGGCACCTGGACGAGTTCAGCCCCGAGGCGCGGCTCGACTACCGCGCCGGGAGCTGGGCGCGCTTCCAGACGTCGTACGTCTATCGCACGCGCACCGGCAGCAGCTACGACGAGCTGGCCCCGTTCGACGCGATCGAGCCGGGCGTGCCGCACTCGCCACTCACTCCGCCGATCCGCAAGTTCGACGAGGCCGACAACCACAGTCACAACCTGCAGCTCCTGTCGCAGTTCTTCCTGCGCGAGAACGTGGACCTCACGCTCACCGGCGACATGCACCTGACGGACTGGACCCAGGGTGACTTCGGCCTGCTCTCCGACGACCGCTGGGACGTGGGTTTCGAGCTCAGCTACCACCCGCATCCGCGCGTCGAGATCTCGGCCTACTACAGCTACGACTGGATCGCGATGCTGATGCGCAGCGCGGCGTCGGGCGGCACGGCCGTGTGGCGCAGCCAGGAGCAGGACACCGCGCATACCGGCGGCATCGACCTGACACTCCAGCTCGTGCCCGAGCGCGTGCTGTTCAGCGCCGGATTCTTCATCCAGGCCGGCAACGGCCGCAACCAGACCAATGGCACGCCGCCCGACGCGGTCGACTTCCCCGAGATCGCCGACACGCTGTGGGCGGCGAACACGAGCCTCCGCTATCGCTACGACGAGCACCTGAGCCTGATCGCGCGCTACCGCTACGAGAGCTACGACCAGCACGACTGGCAGTTCGACGGGCTCGGAGTGACTCGCCTGACGAGCAACGTGGAGGGACAGCCCCTGCTCGGCACGAACAACGACGTGTTCCTGAACGACGGGCTCGAGAACTACGGCGCCCACCTGTTCAGTCTGAGTGTGGTCTACCACTTCTAAAGGGAGAAATTCATGCGCACCCTGCAGTCACGCCTCGCCGTCCTCGCACTCGTGCTCGCATTCCCCTTCACGGCCCGCGTCTCGGGGGCGGCGGTCGAAGGCGCCGCGCTGTTCACCAAGAACTGCGCCGGCTGTCACGGCGCCGACGGCAAGGCCGACAGCGCCGCCGCCAAGGCCATGAAGGTGCCCGCGCTCGCCGGCACCAAGCTCAGCGCCGACGACATCGTGAAGCACGTGCGCACGAGCCCGCGCCACAAGACACTCTCGGGGAAGCTGTCGGACGAGGAGCTCGCGGCGATCGCCGCCGCCGTGCCGCGCTGATCCAGCTTTGCGCGAAGCCTCGAGCTCTGAAAGAATGAGCGCGCTCTCATCCGGAGGCGGGCGGCGTGCGGCGGGTCTTCGCGTTTCTTTTGCTGGCTTTCGCTTGGACGGACCCCGCCGGGGCCGCGACCAAGAGCTACCACGTCACCGGGCGCGTGCTGCACGTCCTGGCTGGGCTGGGCGGCGACCACACCGGCGCTCTCCACGACCTGGGGGTGAGCGAGGGTGCGACCGTGCAGGTCGACTACACGCTCGAGCTCTCGACACCCGGCTCGCAGGACGCCGCCGACCAGACCCACTACACCGGCGCGATCGCGGAGCTAAAGCTCCAGATCGGGAGCTGGACCGCGTCCCGCAGCGACGCGGTGGTGGCCATGCAGAATCTGGTCTCGGTGAGTGACAACGCGTCGGCGGACATCCTGTATCTCACCGCGCCCGGCGACGACACGAATCACGTCATGCTGGGCGACCCGAACCTCGCCCCCGAGCTGGTCCTCTCGCTGCAGTTCGTGGGCTCGGCCAGCGCCAGCAACGGGCAGGCGCTGGATCAGAACCCGAACAAGTACACGACCCTCGTCGGCGCAGCCACCGGCACTTACGGACAGGTGTACTTCGAGTTCAAGCCAGGCAGCGGCGGGGGCGGCAGCACCAAGGACCCGAAGGCGGCCTGTCACACGGCCCGGCTGAACGCCGCCGCGGCGCTCTGTCAGTCGCGCTTCCAGTGTCTCGCCAGGCGCGCCAAGGCGCCCGAGAAGGACCCCGCGAGCGCCGTGCTGAACGCCTGCACGGCCAAGGCCGATGGCAAGTTCCTGACCGCCTTCGACAAGGCCGGAGTCGGCGCCGAGCGCAAGCACCTCGCGTGCCCGCTCTCCGTCTCGGGCGACGTGGCGCGCATGGTGATCGGCAACCTGGTCGCCTTCTCGGCCGTCCGGGCCGACGCGGTGACTCCTCCGACCCCCGCGCTCGAGTCGTCGTGGCTGGGCGCGGCCGCCAGCGCCTGCGGCGCGGGCATCAAGGCCGAGGGCAAGAACAGCGCGAAGCCCGACGCGTCGAAGCTCGCCGTCGCGCGCCAGAAGGGCCGCGACAAACTCGGCACCGCCGCCGGCAAGGCCGTCGAGAAGGCCGAGAAGAAGGGCGTCGTGTTCGACCCCGACCCCGACGTCCCGGGCTTCGTCGGCTCGGTCGACGACGCGATCGACGGCGCGGCGAACGCGCTCGAGGCCCACTGAGCCGCGACCGCGCGCGGTGTATGCTGGCCTCGAACCAACGAGGAGCACGCACGTGGCCATCACCCAGGTTGCCTCCGGTCTGAAGTTCCCCGAGGGGCCGGTCGTCATGGACGACGGCTCGGTGATCGTGGTCGAGATCAACTCCGGCGACGTCACGCGCGTGCTTCCGAACGGGAAGAAGCAGCTCGTGGCGCACGTGGGCGGCGGGCCGAACGGCGCCGCGATCGGCCCCGACGGCGCGCTCTACATCTGCAACAACGGCGGCTTCGCCTGGGCCAAGGTGCAAGGCGTGCTGCTGCCGGGTCACCAGGCCGAGGACTACAAGAGCGGCTCGATCCAGCGCGTGGACCTCTCGACCGGCAAGGTCGACACGCTTTACACGCACTGCGACGACCGCATGCTCTCGGGGCCGAACGACATCGTGTTCGACAAGACCGGCGGCTTCTGGTTCACCGACCACGCGAAGTCGACGAGTCACCACCGCGTGCACGGCGGCCTGTTCTACGCGCGGCCCGACGGCAGTCACATCTCCTGCCAGATCCACGAGCTCGCCGGGCCGAACGGTGTGGGTCTCTCACCCGACGAGAAGACCGTGTACTACGCCGAGACGTTCTCGGGTCGGCTGTTCGCCGCGAAGATCGGCAAGCCCGGCCAGCTCGCGAAATCGGAAGGGCTCCTGCCGGGCGGGGTGTACGTGGGCCAGACGCCCGGCTACTCGCTCTACGACTCACTCGCGGTGCAGGCCAACGGCGACGTGTGCGTGGCCACGCTGATCAACAGCGGCATCTCGACCATCTCACCCAAGGGCAAGGTGAAGTTCACCTCGCTCGCGCAGTACAAGGACCCACTGGTCACCAACATCGCGTTCGGCGGCAAGGACATGAAGACCGCGTGGATCACCGTGTCGGGCCGCGGGCTGCTGCTCAAGATGCCCTGGCCCAAGCCGGGGCTGCGGCTCGACTTCAACGCCTGAGTCAGCTCGAGGAGAGCGCCGATGTCGTTCGATCTCGTGATCCGCGGCGGGACGGTCGTCGACGGCACGGGCGCGCCCCCGCGCACGGCCGACGTGGCCGTGACCGGCGGGCGCATTGCCCAGCTGGGCCGGGTGTCGGGCGACGCGCGGCGCACGCTCGACGCCGACGGATTGCTGGTCACTCCCGGCTTCGTCGACATCCACACGCACTACGACGGGCAGGCCACCTGGGACCCGCAGCTCGCGCCATCGACCTGGCACGGAGTCACTACGCTGGTGATGGGCAACTGCGGCGTGGGCTTCGCGCCCGTGCGCCCGGACCAGCACCCGTTCCTGATCGGACTCATGGAAGGCGTCGAGGACATTCCCGGCGCGGCGCTGGCCGAAGGCATCCAGTGGGAATGGGAGACCTTTCCCGAGTATCTCGACGCGCTCGCGCGGCGCCGCTTCGCGGCCGACGTGGGCACCCAGGTGCCGCACGGCGCGGTGCGCGCGTACGTGATGGGCGAGCGCGGCGCGCGGAACGAGGCCGCCACGGCCGAGGACATCGCGCAGATGGCGGAGCTGGTGCGCGGCGGGCTCGAGGCGGGGGCGCTGGGCTTCTCGACCTCGCGCACGATCGTGCATCGCGCGATCACCGGCGAGCCGGTGCCGGGCACGTTCGCCGCGGAGGACGAGCTGTTCGGGATCGGGCGCGTGCTGGGCGAGCTCGGCCGCGGCATCTTCGAGCTCGCGGGCGCCGGTGCCGCGGGCGAGGACATCGCCGGCCCCATGCGCGAGATGGACTGGATGCGGCGGCTCTCGGCCGAGATCCGCCGGCCAGTCACGTTCGCCATGCTGCAGTTCGACGCGGCCCCCAAGCTGTGGCGGGAGCTGCTCGAAGTCTCTGCCGAGGCCACGCGCGAGGGCGCGCAGGTGTTTCCGCAGGTCGCCGGCCGCCCGTTCGGCCTCTTGATCGGACACCAGACCAAGATCCACCCGTTCGCGGGCCGGCCCGCGTTCGAGTCACTGCGCCCGCTGCCGCTGGTCGAGCGCGTGGCCCGGCTGCGCGATCCCGAGGTGAAGCGGCGCATCCTGGCCGAGCGCGCGCAGGTGCCGTCGATGCTCGCGGCGCTGTACGGAAAGACCTTCCCGATCGGCGACCCGCCCGACTACGAGCCGCCGTACGAGGCCTCGATCGAGGCACTGGCGAAGCGCGCCGGCCGCGAGCCCGAAGACGTGCTGTACGACAAGCTGCTCGAGAAGGACGGGCTGGAGCTCCTGCTCGTGCCGGTGCTGAACTACAGCGATCTCTCGTGTGACCCGATCCGCGAGATGCTGCTGCACCCGCGTGCCGCGCTCGGCCTGGGCGACGGCGGCGCGCACTGTGGCATCATCTGCGACGCGAGCATTCCCACGTTCATGCTCACGCACTGGGTGCGCGACCGGAAGCGCGGCCCGACCCTGCCGCTCGAGCTCGTGATCCGGCGCATGACGCGCGACACCGCCGACCTGTACGGGCTGCCCGACCGCGGAAGCATCGCGCCGGGCCAGAAGGCGGACCTGAACCTCGTCGACTTCACGCGCCTGCAGCTCGAGCCGCCGCGCATGGCCCACGACCTGCCCGCCGGCGGTGCGCGCTTCCTGCAGAGGGCGCGCGGCTACGAGGCGACTCTGGTCTCGGGCGAGGTCGTGTCACTCCGCGACGAGCCCACGGGCGCGCTGCCGGGACGGCTGATCCGGGCCGCGTAGCTCAGTCGCCGTCGACCTCCGCGACGATGTCGTCGATCAGCGCGTCGACCGACGACACGATTCCGGGAACGTCGGGCGCCGGATCGAACGTGACTCCCTTGCTCTCGGCCTTCGCGACGAGCTGGCTCGCGGCGTTGCCGAGCTTGATGCGCGCGTTCTCGCGCAACAGCACGACCTTCGAGGAGGGCTTCTGCACGTTCTTGGACTCGGCCTTGGCGCCCGTGCTGCACATCGTGCCCGCGCCCGAGAACAAGGGCGCGATGACCGGCGGATCCTGAGGCTGGACCGAATCGATGAGATTCTTGGTCGCCAGTGCGGCGACCTCGAAGTGGGCTTCGAAGGTTGCGCCGTCCTCGGCGGTCCCGCAGCTCAGCCCGTGACTCAGCGCCGACGACGTCTCCTTGTCGAAGGCCGTGATGAACTTCTGGCGCGCCTTGTCCAGGCAGGCCTCGACCTTCACGCTCATCGGATCCTTGTCCGGCGCCTTCGCGTGGCTCGCGAGGCAGCCCAGCGCGCTCTTGCACAGCGTGCCCGCGCTCGCGATCTGCGCCGCGCGGCACTTCACGGTGGGGTCGGGGCCGGGGATGGTGAAGTCGACCTCGCCGCCCGAGCCACTCACGAAGCCCGAGCTGTCCGGGTACTGACTCGGCGTCTGGTCGCCCAGCGCCTGGCTCGTGCTGCCGCCGCCGAGCTTGGCGAGCAGGTTGACCACGATCTCCGACCCGAGCGAGCCGCCGTCGCTGATCAGGTCTCCCGTGTCGGTCGACGTGTGGGACAGGTCCAGCGTATCTTGCGAGCCGCCCTCGAAGCCGTCGACCACGCTGATCACGTTCACCGTGATCGCATTCGGATCGGGCGCGTTCGCGGCCGTGGCGGTCCAGCTTCCGATCTGGATCGTGAAGGCGGTGATCCCGTTGTCGGGCGTGGTGGCCCAGTAGCTCGTGCTGTGAATCGCGGGATTCGTGTCGTGGACGGGCGTCGTGAGCTCCTCGGTCCACTCGATCGTGACCGGCGCGTTCTTCTTCACGCCGAGCGCGGCGAGACCCGAGAGCGCCGTGCCCGTGACTTTGGTGACCTTGCCGAAGAGCTGGAAGCTGACTTGCGCGGCTCGGGCGGGAAGGGCCTGGGCCATGCACAGCGCCAGCGCGATGCCGAGGATCTTCGTGTGTCTCATGCGCGCGATCTTACGGACCGCGCGGACCGGCGACGATTAAACGCGCATCACCTTCTGCAGAAGTCAGACTTCGGTCACGAGCCTCGTCAGACCTTGGGCAGGATCTCCTCGACCAGCCGCCGCATGTCACCGATGGTCTTCGCGGTCGGGGTACCGCTGAACGGCGGCCAGAGCAGCGGCATGGTGAGTCCCGCGTCGCGGTAGCGCTTCAGGTTGTCGGTGAGCTGCTGCGCGGTGCCGACGAGCGTCGGCGTCGCCTTGCCGCGGTCGGTCTGGTCGGTCTTCTCGCGCGTGATCTCGAACGGCAGCATGCTCATGATCTCGAGCTCGTCGATCTTGCGCGCGTGTCCGAGCTTGGAGAGCTCGCTCTCGATCGCCTTGCGCCACTCGGCGATCACGCCGGGCGTGTCCATGATGCCGATCCAGCCCTCGAGGCCGTATTTCGCCACGCGCTTCGCCGCGAGCTCGGGCTTGGCCAGACCGCCCACGAACATGGGCGGGCGCGGCTTCTGCAACGGCTTCGCGCCGAAGCCGCAGAGCGGGAAGTCGGCGAACTCACCGTGATACTCGAACAGCTCGTGGGTCCACACGCCCTGCATGACCTCGATGGTCTCGCGCACGTGCTTGTTGCGCTTCTCGTACACGTGCGCGGCGCTGGCCGCGGCGAACTCCTCGGGCATCCAGCCCGAGCCCACGGCCACGTTGAGTCGCCCGTTGCACAGGTGATCCCAGGTCGCGAGCTCGGCAGCCAGGACGCCCGGCGCGCGGTACGGCGTGACGATGATGCTCACGCCCAGGCGCACGCGCTTGGTGATCGCGGCGAGATACGGAATGAGTGGCATGCCGTGCAGGAAGGCCCCGCGCGCCGGCACCGGCAGCGCGCGCGGAAACTCCTGGATGAAGCCGAACGGCTTCTCCAGCGCCGCGCGGTCCGAGGCCTCGGGCACCACGATCCGGTCGAGTGACCACACCGAGTCGAAGCCCAGCGCCTCTGCCTCGTGCGAGAGATCGACGATCTCGCTGACGGTGATCCGGTCGCGAAGGTTGGGCAGGTAGAGCGCGAGCTTCATCTGGGGTCCTCCTGGGCACAGAATGCCCGAACCGGAAGCGCCGTGTGCCATGCTCTCGCAGCCCACAGGAGGTGTCGTCATGCCGCTTGCCACGCTCGAGGAAAAGCGCGTCGTCGTGATCGGCGGCAGCTCCGGCATCGGCTTTGCCGTGGCGGACCGTGCCATCCGCGAGGGGGCGCAGGTCGTCGTCGGGTCGAGCCACGCGGCCCACGTCGAGGACGCAGTGAAGCGTCTGGGCGCCGGCGCGTCCGGATCCGCAGTCGACGTGAAGAATGAAGCCAGCGTCGCCGCCTTCTTCGCCAATCTCGGCCCCTTCGATCACCTGGTGTTCACCGCCGGAGACTGGCCCGCGCTGCGCAGCGGCACGCCCGTCGCCGAGCTGGATTTCAGCGGCGCCACCGCGGTGTTCGCCGTCCGCTTCTGGGGCGCGCTCGCGGCCATCAAGCACGCGCAGGGCCGCATCTCGCCCGATGGCTCGATCACCCTCACCAACGGCGTGGTCGCTCACCGCCCGCGCAAGGGCGCGGCGCTCAACACGGCGATGGCGGGGGCCATCGAGCACCTGACTCGTGCGCTCGCGGTCGACCTTGCCCCGGTGCGCGTGAATGCCGTGTGCCCGGGCCTCGTGCTCACCGAGGTGTGGAACAGCATCCCCGAAGAGCGCCGCGAAGAGCAGCTCCGCCGCATGACTGCGCGCCTGCCCCTGCCGCGCGCCGGCGCACCGGACGAAGTGGCCGAGGCCTACCTGCACCTCATGCGCGCGAGTTACTCGACCGGCCAGGTCCTGATCGTCGACGGCGGCATGACGCTCGTGTAGCGCTCGCCATGACCGCCGGCGCGCCGATCGAATTCGGGTTCGACTTCTCCTCGGGCTACGCCTATCTCGCCGCGCAGGAGGTCGATGCGCTGGGCGCGCGCGTCGGCCGCGCCATCCTCTGGCGCCCCTACATGTCGGGCACGGCCTTACTGGGCCCGGGCGGCGCGGCGCCTGCAGGTGCCCTTCCAGCCACCCGCGGACCATCCGAAGGTCGCCCTGCCCGCCACGCGCGCCTTCTACTTTCTCGAGACGACTCGACCCGGCGTCGAGACGGCCTTCGCGCGCGAGACCTTCCGCCGCTACTACTCCGGGCGGCTGGACACGAGCGACGCGGAAGCCGTGGCGGCGCTCGCCGGCGAGCTGGGTCTCGACGTGACTCTCGTGCGGGCCGGCATGGAAGCGCCGGTGATCAAGGACCGCGCACGCGCGCTGAGTGAGGCCGCGGTCGCGCGCGGGATCTTCGGCTCGCCGTTCTTCGTGGTGGACGGCGAGCCCTTCTGGGGCTGGGACCGGATCCCCATGGTCGAAGAATGGCTGCGGACCGGCGGCTGGTGACTCCCGTCAGTAGCCCGGAATCGTGGTGCTGGTCGCGCCTACGAGTCCCGCCACGCGCAGGCTGCTCCTCGAGAACTTGCCGCTGACCCGGCAGTAGACGTACGTGGGATCCGGAGTGCTCGCGCCCTGGCCGGTCGACCCATTGGGCTCGACCTGCTGCGTGGAATGCTGCAGCACGTCGCCGGCCTCGCTGTACTTGATCACCTGGATCGTCACCGTGACCGGCTTCTTGCCCACGTTGGTGACGGCACAGGTCGTGCCGGTCGCGGCGATCAGATAGACCGGCGTCGCCATCACCGTATCCGCGTGAGCGCTCGCGCCCAGGGCGAGTGACAGACCGAGTGCGGCTGCAATTGCGAAAATGCGCATGACTGACTCCCTCCGTTCAGGAGCGCAGCTTAGCACGCGCCGACGAGTCAGTGCGCGTGGCGCCAGGCTCTCAGCTGCCCAAGCCTTGCAAGTCGCCGACCTGAGCCAGAGCGCGGTCCTGCTCGTCGGGAAACACGCGCTGGACCGAGCCGCGCAGCAAGGCGAGCTCGTCTCGCAAGGCCGCCTTGCGGGCCTCGGGCAGCACCTTCAACAGGTGGTCGATCATGGCTTGCAGTCGGCGGGCCACCTGCATGCTGCTGGCCCCGAAGTGGCGAATTTCGGTGACGGCCAGGCCGACGAAGTCGATCCAGTCGGGTGTCCGGTAGCACAGGCGCAGCCGACCCTGCGCATCTCGCGTCTGTCCCGCGTCGAGCCGGCGCTTGCCGACCTCCAGCAGCAAGTGATGGATTTGATCCAGTGCCAGGACGGCGGTCGTCGGATCGTTGATGGCCGGTGACAGCGCCTTGTTGGCGATGTCCACGATGATGCGAAAGGCGAAGCGCGGATCCTGCTCCACCGTGCGCTCGGGGCCGGTGGCGATGCACGCGCGCAGCGCAGCGACGTCGATGGCGCGAGCGCCCCTGCGTATGCGAAACAGCGGATCTCCTCGGGCCACGAAGTCACCGACCTGCGGCACGAGCTCGATCACCGCGTCGGCGCGTTGCGCCAACGCCAGCAGGTCGCCGAGACTGAACGCGAGAACGACGCCGGACTTCTCGGTCTGATCGACCACCACGACGTCGGCTTCTGGAGCCGGGGACCAGCCGGGCCGCTTCTCGTCGGGCTCGAACGGATCGGGATAGACGCTCTCCACCACGGCGTGCCCCTCACTGGCCACGGCCTGGAGCACCGCGATCGGCCGCATCGAGGAACCCAGCCACTGCGCGTACCAGAAGAAGAGCGCGATGCAGGCCAGGTTGCAGAAGATGGCGAACGCGACCGGCAGCTGCGGCGCCGTCGCTTCGATTCGCCCCGACGCGGCAATGGTGTAACCGTAGGCAAAGGCAAAGATGCTGAGCACCCACTTGAGGCGCCGGTCGACGAAGACCATGGCAATGATCCGCGGAGTCAGCTGCGCGCTGGCCAGCTGCACGATGATCAGCAACGAAGACACGACGAACACGACCAGGGTGAGCATCGAAGCCGTGAACGCACTCAGGACCGCGCGCGCCCCATCCGGCGTGAAGCCGAACCATTCCCAGCCCATGGCGCGGTCGAGCCGGAGGAGAAGCGGCGCGACCATGCAGACCAGGCCGAGCGCCAGCACCGGCGTGAGCCAGAGCGAGCGGCGAACGAACCGTCTCAGCCGAAAGCGCAGCAGCCAGCTCATTCTCGACTCACTGCGGCGGCAGCCCTCCCCGGATGATCCTATCATGAGTTCGATCCCGACCCGTTCGGTGGGAATGACTCCGCGCCTCAGCCACGCCCGGCTGTGGCAACGCTCCCCACTGGTGAGACCGCGCGCCCGGCGCAGGCTGGCACGTGGCTGGCAGTGCGCTCCGCTGCGGAACCCGAGGAAATCAGGAGGAGTACATCGGTGAACGCCGAAGCGCGGCGCCTCGAAGACGCTCGGACCGGCAAGAGCGCGTGGAAGAAGTGGGGCCCGTACCTGAGCGAGCGCCAGTGGGGGACGGTGCGCGAGGACTACAGCGACTCGGGTGACGCTTGGAACTACTTCAACCACGACCAGGCGCGCTCGCGCGCCTATCGCTGGGGCGAGGACGGGCTCGCGGGCATCTCCGACGACCAACAGCTCCTGTGCTTCTCGCTCGCGCTGTGGAACGGCAAGGATCCGATCCTGAAGGAGCGGCTCTTCGGACTCACGAACAGCGAGGGGAACCACGGCGAGGACGTCAAGGAGTACTACTTCTACCTCGATTCGACTCCGACTCACTCGTACATGAAGTATCTCTACAAGTACCCGCAGGCGGCGTACCCCTACGACGAAATCGTCGCTACGAACGCCAAGCGCGGCCGCGACGAGCTCGAATACGAGCTGATCGACACGGGAGTCTTCGAAGGCGATCGCTACTTCGACGTCTTCGTCGAGTACGCCAAGGAGTCGCCGGAGGACGTCCTGATCCGGATCACGGTCTTCAATCGCGGTCCCGAGGCGGCGTCGCTCCACGTGCTGCCGACGCTGTTGTTTCGGAACGTCTGGTCGCGGGGCGGTGACGCGCCGCGCCCCGTGCTGCGCCAGGTGGCCCATGCAGGCGGCACGGCGCTGATCTCGGCCGCGCACCCGGATCTCGGCGAGCGCTATCTCGCCGCCGAGGGCGCGACGCAGGTTCTCTTCAGCGAGAACGAGACCAATCGCGAGCGGATCTTCGGGGAGCCCAATCCGAGCGCGTACGTGAAGGACGCGTTCCACCAGTATTTCATCGCGGGCCGCAAGGAAGCGGTGAACCCCGAGCATCAGGGGACGAAGGCCTCGACTCACTACGCGCTCGAGCTCGGACCGGGCGAGTCACGGACCCTCCGGCTCAGGCTCTCGGACAAGAGGCCCGCCGCCAAGGGCGAGGGGCCCTTCGGCAGCGGCTTCGACGCGTCGTTTCGGGCGCGCCTCCGGGAAGCGGACGAGTTCTACGCGTCGGTCATTCCCGCGTCGCTCGGCGCGGACGCGGGCAACGTCATGCGCCAAGCCCTTGCGGGCATGCTCTGGTCGAAGCAGTTCTACTACTTCGACGTCGACCGCTGGCTCGAGGAGCGCGGCGCGGATCCGTTCAAGCGCGACCGGCGGCTGGGCGTGCGCAACGACCGCTGGCACCACATGTACAACGCCGACGTGGTGTCGATGCCAGACAAGTGGGAGTACCCCTGGTATGCCGCCTGGGACCTGGCCTTCCACGTCATCGCCTTGACTCTGGTCGACGTCGACTTCGGCAAGCAGCAGCTCGACCTGATGCTGCAGGAGCGATACCTGCACCCGAGCGGCCAGATCCCGGCGTACGAGTGGAACTTCGGCGACGTGAATCCGCCGGTGCACGCCTGGGCGACCGCGTTCACCTATCGGCTGGACAAGCTGCAGCGCGGCAAGGGCGACGTCGAATGGCTCGAGCGCTCGTTCCACAAGCTCACGCTGAACTTCACGTGGTGGGTCAATCGCAAGGACCGCTCGGGCAACAACGTCTTCGAAGGCGGTTTCCTCGGGCTCGACAACATCGGCGTCTTCGACCGCAGCTCGCCGCTGCCGACTGGCGGTCACCTCGAGCAAGCCGACGGCACCGCGTGGATGGCGCTGTTCTGCCAGAACATGCTCGAGATCGCCGTCGAGCTCGTGCAAGAGAAGCCGTCGTATCTCGACATGACGTTGAAATTCGTCGAGCACTTCCTGTGGATCGCCTCGTCGATGCTCCACTCCGGCGACGACGTCGGCATGTGGGACGAGGAAGACGGCTTCTTCTACGACGTGCTCCGGCTGCCCGACGGTCACGCGCAGCGGTTGAAGGTGCGCTCGATGGTCGGTCTGCTCCCGCTGTGCGCGGTCACCGTATTCGACGGCGCCGTGCTGAAGGCCCATCCCGAGCTCTCGCACCGCCTGAGCGGCTTCCTGCGCGCCCGGCCCGAGCTCACGGCGTTCATTCACGATCCGACGGCGCGCGGTCACTCGGGCCGCATGCTCGCCTCGATCCTCAACGAGGCGAAGCTCCGGCGCGTGCTCGAGAAGATGCTGGACGAGCGTGAGTTCCTGAGTGACTACGGGATTCGCTCGATCTCGCGCCACCATGCCGAGCACCCGTTCGTGTTCGACGCCGGGGGCACGGAGTATCGCGTGTCCTATCAGCCCGCGGAGTCCGACTCGGGCATGTTCGGCGGCAACTCCAACTGGCGCGGGCCGATCTGGATGCCCGTCAACGGCTTGATCATCCGAGCGCTGCTGCTCTACCACACGTACTACGGCGACGACTTCACCGTCGAGTGCCCGACGGGCTCGGGTCACAAGATGACGCTGTTTCAGGTTGCCGAGGAGATCGCGCGCCGGCTCGCGAGCATCTTCGTGCGCGACGAGCACGGCCGGCGAGCGGTCTTCGGCGGAGCGCAGAAGTTCCAGGAAGATCCTCACTGGCGCGACCATCTGCTCTTCTACGAATACTTCCACGGCGACAACGGCGCGGGGCTGGGCGCGAGTCACCAGACGGGCTGGACCGGGATCATCGCGCGCATCATGCACCTGTTCGCGACGACCACCGCAGAGCAGGCACTGGGCCTCGGGAAGCTCGCCGGCATCGTCGAGACGGAGAAGCCGCCGGCTCCGCGCCGGAAGTGAGCCGGCATGGACGGGCCGGCTCGCCCGCAGCGATGAGAGGTCGACGGCTGACGCTCGCTCTCGCGGGGCTCACGCTGCTCGTGCTCGCGATATCGGTGCCGCAGTCACTGCGCGACGCCCTCGATCGAGGGCAGCTCTACCTGTTCTCTCGCGAGTTCCTGAGCGACATTCCCAAACGGCTGGTCGGCCCGGGCCGCTTCCGCTTCCTGCTCCAGCCTCTGATCGCGACGCTGCTCGGAATTCGAGCGGGCCGAGTCGATGCGCGCACCGGTCAGCCACCGTATCTGCGGGCACTCCTCTTCGAGCGAAGCCTTCGGCGACAGCTCCTGCGAAGCGGCCTGCAGAGCGTCTCGAATCTCGTTCTGATGGGAGTCCTGATGGACTCCGTCTTCCAATGGCTGATCCTCGGAGCGTCCTATCCAGGCGCAGCGCTCGTGGTCGGGCCGACCCTGATCGCCACGCCGTACGCGATCGCCCGCGCGCTCGCGAACCGCGCCACCGCGGCCGGACATCGCGCGAGAGAGTGAGTTCGACTCCTCGTTGACCTCGGCGAGCTACCTCTTGATCTCGACCATGATCGGCTTGGCCTTGTCCTTGACTCGGATCACTACGGTCTTGGATATCTTGTCCGTGGCATTGCGACCGAAGTGCGGCGTGTTGGGCGGCGTGTAGATCGCCTCGCCTGCCTTTACGACCTTTGTCCCGACGCCTTCGATCTCGAAGGTCTGCTCTCCTTCGACGACGTATGTGATCTCATGGCCGTCCGGATGCATGTGCAGAGGCAGGCTGAAGCCCGGCTGCCACGTCGATGCAAAGACGACGATTTCTTGACCGGGAAGATTGGTCAGATCCGCCTGCAGAACCTGCTTCGTTTCGTATTGAGGGGGAGCCTGCGCATGAACCAACTCGGTCGACAGGCCACCCAACACGATTCCGACGACAAACACTCCACCCAGCGCAACTAGCCGATTCATCGCTTTTCTCCTCTCCCGTCGGGGGGTGCTCGATGTGTAGAACCATAGCCGCTGATCGCGGATGCTGAAAAAGGGCAACGTGCTGTGATTCGCAGCCCGCGACTCGGCCTGTCGATGGTGTGTCTCGGGCTGTGTCTCTTCGCGAGCGCATGCGCCTGGAGAGGAAGTGTCGCACGGTCGGCGCCGGAGAGACCGTCTACGTGGGGAACTTCAATCTCGCCTGCTCGGGCGGCCCGATCCTCTGGCGCGAATACACGCCTCGCGGGGAGCTCCCGAAGCTCCTTGCCGAGTTCAAGAGTAAGTATCCCTTCCTGAATCTCGACGACGTCCAGTTCAGGCTGTTCCGCACCTTCAGGTCCGCAAAGCCGCGCGCAGCCAGCGAAACCTCGGCGCGCGCCGCCTGCGTTGCCCGACGCTCCTCGTGCGCGGGCGGATGAGCGAGCGTACCCGCTTCCGGAGGCCGTCATTGGCCGTGCTCGGTCATCGAGCGCACACGGCTTGACAACCGATCCGTTCTCGTGTCAGTAGTACTGACATGAGGGCACTACGACTGACAGATGCGCGGCCGGGCCCGCGCCGGTCGCTGCGCGAGCGCCAGAAGGCAGCGACCCGAGACCTCATTCTCGAGGCGGTCGGCCGGTGCCTGAAGGACGTCGGCATCAGCGAGCTCGGCTTCGCGCGCATCGCCGCCGAGGCGGGGGTCACCGAGCGCACGATCTACCGCCACTTCCCCACGCGCGAGGCGCTCTTCGACGCCTGGTGGACCTCGCACCAGGCCTCGATCGGACAGGGGCCTTATCCCGAGAGCAGAGCCGATCTCGTCGCCGCCGCGCGCACCGTCTTTCCACGGTTCGACGAGCAGGCCGAAGTGGTACGAGGGGCGCTCCTGTCGCCACAAGGGAGGGCGATCGGGATGCGCGCGAACGATGCTCGCGTCGCGGCGTTCAGGCGCGCGGTGCGCGATGGAGCCGGCGAGCTTCGGGAGCCGCACT
>DATKAO010000195.1 GCA_035498015.1 Myxococcota bacterium | reverse complement strand
GCCGTAGGTGACTTCCAGCGCCTTGGCGCGCTTGAAGTACAGGTGGCAGTCGTACTCCCAGGTGAAGCCGACGCCGCCGTGAATCTGGATGTTCTCGGCGGACGTAGCACGGTAGGCGTCGGCCGTATACGCCTTCGCCATCGACGCGGCGAGCTCCGCCTCGTCGGTGTTCTCGGCCACCGCCCAGGCCGCGTAGTAGGTGATCGACTTCGAGGATTCGACCTGGATCAGCATGTCGGCGCACTTGTGCTTGATCGCCTGGTTCACGCCGATCGGCTTGCCGAACTGCACGCGCTCCTTCGCGTACTTCACGGAGTCCTCGAGCACTTTCTGGGAGCCGCCCACCGCCTCGGCGGAAAGGTGCACGAGCGCGTGATTGCGCAGCGCCCGCCAGGTGGCCCAGCCCGAGCCCGGCGCGCCCAGGAGCTGCGCGGGCGTGCTCTCGAGCCGCACCTCGGCGATGCGCCGCGTCTGGTCGAGCGAGAGCAGCGGCACCGTGCTGAGGCCCGGCGCGCCGCGCTCCACGAGAAAGAGCGAGATTCCGTCCTCGCCGGGTCCGCTGTTGCGCGCGGCCACGACCAGCACGTCGGCGTTCTGACCGTCGGGCACGAA
Organism: Myxococcota bacterium; assembly: GCA_035498015.1. Taxonomy (NCBI): domain Bacteria; kingdom Pseudomonadati; phylum Myxococcota; species Myxococcota bacterium. The sequence goes on along the minus strand of DATKAO010000195.1, from coordinate 26,249 downwards.
CAGCTTCGTGCCGCTCAGCGAGAAGCCCGCGCCGCGCTTCTCCGCGCGGGTCGCGAGCTCGTCGGCGTCCTCGCTGCCGGACTCCTCGGTGATCGCGAACGAGAGGATCTTCCGCCCGGCCGCGGCGTCGGGCAGGAGCTCCTTCTTCTGGGTCTCGGTGCCGCCGTGCAGCACCGCAAGCGAGCCCTGGAAGGTCGCGAAGAACGGCGACGGCGTGAGCGCGCGACCCAGCTCTTCGGCGACCACGACCTCGTCGACCAGGCACAGCCCCGCCCCGCCGTACTCTTCGGGCAGGAGCAGGCCCAGCCAGCCCAGCTCGGCCATCTGCGCGTACAGTCCCGGATCGAAGCCGCGCGGGTCGTCCATGAGAGCGCGCACAGACGTCATGGGCGCTTTGCTGGCGAGAAACTCCCGCGCCGTGCTGCGCAGGAGCTCCTGCTCTTCCGAGAACGCGAAATTCACCGGGTGATTCTATCGCCCGCGTTTTTTCACGGTCAAACAAGCGCGTTGCGAGTTTCGAAGCGCGTAGCGTAGGGTGGCAGCCGAAATGAGCGCGAAGATCGAGGCACAGCGCGTCTCCAAGCGCTTCGGTTCGCTCGTTGCGCTCGACGCTCTGTCGCTCGAGATCGCGGCGGGGGAAGTGTTCGGGATCATCGGACCGAACGGCGCCGGCAAGACGACCTTCCTGCGCATCCTGACCGGTTACTGGCTGGCCTCGGACGGCGACGTGCGGGTCGACGGCCTGTCAGTGACCCGCCAGCGCTTCCAGGTGCAGGCCCGGCTGGGCTACGCGTGCGAGCAGCCCAAGCTCTACGCCGACCACCGGGTCGACGCGTTCCTGCGCCTGATGGGCGAGCTGCGCGGGCTGTCCGGCGCGCGCCTGCGCGCGGCGGTCGCGGTGGCGAGCGAGCGCCTGGGCCTCGAGGAAGTCATGCACCGGCGCATCGGGGTGCTCTCGAAGGGCTTCCGCCAGCGCGTGGCGCTGGCGCAGGCAATCTTGCACGAGCCGGCGCTGCTCGTGGTCGACGAGCCGACCGTCGGGCTCGATCCCGCGCAGCAGATCGAGCTGCGGCGCATCATCGCGGGCTTCCGCGGCCAGCACACCGTGATCCTGTGCACGCACCAGCTGCACGAAGCCGAGCTCTTGTGCGACCGCGTGGCGCTGCTCGACCGCGGCCGCCTGGCGGCGATCGCCACGGCCGACGAGATCCGCGCGGGCGGGAGTCTCGAGGCCCTGTTCCTGGCCAAGGTCGGGACTCACTCGGGGTTCGCGCCATGATGCTGCGGATGCGCGCGCTGTGCCGGAAGGAGCTGCGGCAGCTGTTCGCGTCGCCGATCGCGTACGTGGTGCTCACCGTCTACGTGGCACTCACCGGCATCTATTTCTTCCAGCACCTGGTCAGCTACAACCAGCTCCTGTTCGTGTACCAGTCGGAGGGCATGACGGGCGGCGGCTTCGACCAGGGCACGGTCCCGACCCGCATCAACGTGCTGAACGAGGTGTTCGTGCCCTCGGCCGACGACTTCGGCCTGTTCCTGCTCGTGGTGCTGCCGCTCGTGACCATGCGGGTTTTCGCGGAGGAGCGCGCGAACGGCACCGACGAGCTCTTGCTCACCAGCGGCCTGCGCCCCTGGGAGGTGGCGTTCGCCAAGCATGCCGTCACCTACGCGTTCGTGGCGCTGCTGCTGCTGGGCAGCGCGATCTACCCGGCCGTGGTGGTGCTGCGGGCCTCGTTGGGCATGGAGCACCTGGCGGCGCTCCTGCTCGGGCAGTTGTTCTACGGCTGCGCGATCGCCTCGCTGGGCCTGGCCTGCTCGTCGTTCACCTCGAGTCAGATCGTGGCCGCGGTGCTGGGCTACGCGATCCCGTTCGTGCTGCTCGACTTCGCCTGGCTCTCGAACACGGTCTCGGAAGGCGTGGCCGCGGTGCTGCGCGAGGCCGCGCTGCTCAGTCACTACGGGTCCTTCGCGCGCGGCGTGATCGAGCTGCGGAACGTGGTGTATTTCGAGGGCGTGGCGCTTTTGGGCTGGCTGCTGTCGGTCGCGTCGCTCGAGCTGTCCCGGGCGCGCTGATGACCTTCCTGCCCGCCGCCGGCGTGGTCATGATCCTGGTCGGGGTCGGCTCGTACTACGCCACGCGTTCGCTGCACGGCATGTCGGCCTTCTCGGGCGCCAACGTGGCGATCGGGCTCGTGCTGCTCGTGCTGGGCGCGATCGCCCAAGCGCGCCGCTTCCGCGGCTTCTCGGGCAGCGAGTCACGCCGGGTGGTCGTGCGCTGGATCGCGATTCTGCTCGGCGTGTTCGCCGGCGTGGTCGGCCTGGACGTGTGGGCACATGCAGTCACCGCGCGCATCGACCTCACCGTGGACCGGCAGTACACGCTCTCCGACGAGAGCATCGAGCTGTGCCACGAGCTCGAGAAGAAGGGCGGCCCGCCGGTCGAGCTGGTGTTCTTCGAAGACGCGCTGCTCGCCAAGGACGTGAGGCTCCTGGTCGACGCCTACGGTGACTCCTGCCCCGGCGTGCAGATCCGCGACGCCAGCCGGCGCGAGCCGCCCCAGGCCGCGCGCGACCTCTACACCACGACCGCCACCACGGTGATCGCCTGCCGGCACGACGTGTGCGACCCGGTCGGCTATCCGTCCGAGCGCAACATCACCAATGCCGTCGCCCGCTTCACGCGCGAGCGCGCGATCCGGGTGTACTTCACGGTCGGCCACGGCGAGATCGACCTGGCCAGCGAGTCCGACACGGGCTACTCGGGCGTGGCCGCGATGCTGCGCGACCAGGGCTTCGACCCGCAGGCGTTCGTCGGCCCGGCGGCCTCCGAGGTCCCCGCCGACGCCGATCTCGTGGTGGTGGCCGCGCCCGAGCGCGATCTCATGCCCGAGGAGCTGGCGGTGCTCGACCGCTATCTCGCGCGCGGCGGGCGCATGCTCGTGCTGGCCGAGGCGGGTCAGCGCTCGAACTTCTACTCCCAGTTCCTGCCGCGCTGGGGCTTCGTGCTCGACGACGCCGTGGTGCTCGACCGCGCCTCGAGCCCGCTGTTGCAGGACCCCAAGCCGGTGAACCTGTTGGTGCACCGGTACGCGCCGTACAACCCGGTGACTCGCAACCTCGGGCCGCGCACCATGACCCTCCTGCCGCGCGCGCGGCCGACCGAGCTGGGCAGGAACCCGAGCGCCGGCGCGAAGCTCGACCGCGCGGCCTTCGCCAGCCCGCGCTCGTGGGTGAGTCACGACGTGGCGGCGGCGCTGGCCGGCCGCGACGTCGCGCCCCCGGACTCGAGCGATCCGCACGAGATCTCGCTGGTCGCGACCGGGCGCTACCCGCGCGCGGGCAGCGAGGAGGACTCGAGCCAGGAAGCTCGCATCGTGGTGATCGGCGACCGCGAGTTCGTGTCGAACCGGCTGCTCGAGGCGCTCTACAACCGCGACCTGTTCCTGAACGCGGTGCGCTGGCTCGGCAACGACGAGCAGCGCATCGCCCTGTCCGACAAGGGCTGGACCCCGAACCAGGACCCGCTGACGCTGCAGCAGACCGTCGCCTACTTCTACTTCCTGGCCTTCGCGCTGCCCGAGGCGCTGCTCCTCCTGGGCATCTTCGCGTGGTGGCGCCAGCGCGCTTGATCTAACCTGCGCCGCCATGGCGAAGATGCGGTTCGTGGCGGCGGCGGGTCTCCTCGTCCTGGCCTGCGGCAATCCCTCGCAGAAGCAGCTGCAGGCGATCCAGGACAAGCAGGACGAGATCCTGACCAAGCTCAACGCGATCCAGGACCGACTCCCGCGCCAGGCGGCGGGCGAGGAGTACGACAAGGTCTACACGATCGCCGTGGGTGACTCGCCGGTGCGCGGCGACCCGGACGGAAAGGTCACGATCGTGGAGTTCTCGGACTTCCAGTGCCCGTACTGCGCCGGCGCCGCGCCGATCATCACGCAGGTGCTGCAGAAGTACCCGAAGGGCGTGCGCTTCGTGTACAAGCAGTTTCCGCTGCCGATGCACTCGACGGCGCGGCCCGCGGCGGTCTGGTCACTCGCGGCGCAGGAGCAGGGCAAGTTCTGGGAGATGCACGACGTGCTGATCCAGAACCAGCGCACGCTCGACCCGTCGAAGGGCGAGGAGCTCGCGAAGCAGGCCGGGCTCGACGTGAAGCGCTTCAAGGCCGATCTCGAGAAGAACGGCGCCGCCTACGCCAAGCGCATCGACGCCGACATCGCGCTGGGCTCGACCGTCGACGTGCGCGGCACGCCGACGATCTTCATCGGCGGGAAGAAGGTCAAGCCCGGCGGACGGTCGGTGGAAGGCATGGGGGCCATGATCGACGCCGAGCTGGCCAAGCCGTCCGCCTCATAGCGCGCGAGTCACTCGGTCTTCTTCCTCTGCAGCTCCTGGGCGAAGGCCTCGATGCGCGCGGCGTTGGCGCCGAGGTCACTCTGACCCACCCGCGAGCGCGAGCGCACGTCGATGCGCGCGCCCGCGCCGTCGGGCTTCACGCGCACGATCACGTCGTCGACGAAGTGGAACAGGCGCGAGGTCGCCGTGGCCTCGATGCGGCCCGCGTCCGCGTCGGCGTGAGTCACCACCCAGCCGGGCATGCGGTCGGCGACGGCCTTGGCGCGCTCGAAGGCGCCGGCGGGCGGCAGGTCGACATGGATGGGCACGACGTCCGGATAGCTCTGCCGCTGCTGGGTCTCGACCCAGGTGCGCTCCTCGCCTTCCGCGTCCTGGTTCATCGACAGCGCCTTCACCTCGGGCGTGAACTCGAGCCGATCGGACGGGTCGGTGGAGATGTCGTGGATGCGCGGAACCTTGGACATGCCCGCCATGGCGAGCACGGGCAGGCCCACGAGCAGCGGCACGATCGCCGCGCGCAGCGCGCGCGGGCGCCACGGCTTGTTCGTCACGGTCGCGAACGCGGCCGCGCCCGCGAGGCCGATGCCGAACACCACGCCGATCAGCGCGGCCAGCAGCACCAGGCTGAAGCCGAGCAGCCCCGGCACGGCGTGGACGAAGGCCAGCGTCGGCCCGACCAGAAGCAGAGTCAGAATGGCGAACGTGGGGACAAGCCACAGTCGTTCCATGGTCCCTCCTGGCCCGCGATTCTACCGTGAGGCAAGCTGAAAGGCGGAGGTGAGTCGGGCGTGATCCAGGACCATGGGCACGCGCACCCGCACGCGCACTCCCACGGGCATTCGCACGGGGCGGGACACGCCCAGTCGCGCCCGAGCTCGAGCTCCGCGGCGCTGTGGCGCGCGTTCGCGCTGACCTCGACGGTGCTCGTGGTCGAGGCCGTGGGCGGCTTCCTCACGGGCTCGGTCGCGTTGCTCGCCGACGCGGGTCACATGCTGACTGACGCGGGCGCGCTCGGCATCGCGCTGTTCGCCGCCTGGGCGGCGAGCCAGCCGCGCGGCCCACGCCACAGCTTCGGCTACGGGCGCGCAGAGGTGCTGGCGGCGCTGCTGAACGGCCTCCTGCTCGGCGGCGTCTCGGTCGGCGTGGCCGTGGAGTCGTTCTCGCGGCTCGCGACGCCGCACGAGGTGCGGGCCCGTGCGATGCTCGGGATCGCGGTCGTGGGGCTGATCGCGAACCTGGTCTCGGGGCTCCTCCTGATGCGCGGCGCACGCGACAACTTGAACGTGCGCGCCGCGCTCTATCACGTGGCCGCCGACGCGCTCGGGTCACTCGCGGCGATCGCTGCCAGCGCCGCGATCCTGGCGTTCGGCTGGCAGCAGGCCGACGCGCTGGCGGGGCTCGCGATCGCGGTGCTGTTGGTGTGGTCCGCGCTGCGGCTCACGCGCGAGTCGGTCGACATCCTGCTCGAAGGCGCGCCGCGCCACCTGGACCTGGACCAGATCGCCGAGCGGGTGCGCGCCGTGCCCGGAGTCGCGCGCATCCACGACCTGCACATCTGGACGGTCGGCAGCGGCTTTCCCGCCATGAGCGCACATGTGGACCTCGCGCCGGGCGCGGATCCGGAGGCGGTGCGCCGCGCGGTGCATCGCCTGCTGCACCAGGAGTACGCGGTGGCGCACACCACGATCCAGACGGAGTCGGCGCCGCCCCTGCTGCAGGTCGACGGACCGCCGCTATAATGCCGGCCGCCCGATGTCCAAAAAAGACCTCATCACGGTGTCCGGCGCCATCACCAAGATCCTCGGCGGTGGCCGCTATCTCGTGAAGCTCGAGAACGGCAGCGAGATCACCGCCCAGCTCTCGGGCCGCATGCGGCGCTTCCACATCCGAGTCATTCAGGGCGACCGCGTGCAGTGCGGAGTCTCTCCGTACGACCCCACGCACGGCTTCATCACGTACCGCGAGCCGCCCAGCGGCTCGCCCCGCCCCGACGACCGCGCCGGCTCGAAGAGCTAGGCCCGAATCAGGCGGACACGGCCCGCTTCACCTTCCCGATCTTCTTGCGCCCGCGGTTGATGTCCTGGAGCTCGACCATCGCGGCGTCGGCCACGTCCTGGCCCACGACCTCGTCGTGCTCCCGCGCGAGCTCGTCCATGTCGACCCAGGTCGCGTAGGTGGCGCGCGTGCGCTCGGTAATGATGCCGGCCTTGAGCAGGGTCTTGATCAGCACGCGGAAGATGTTCGTGCTGCGGGTCATCATGCGGCGGCGGTCCGAGTCGCTGAAGGCTTCGAGCACGGCGCTGCGCACCCACTGCCAGTCGAGGCCGAAGCGCGTGTAGATGTGCTGCTTCTGCTCGGAGTTGACCAGGTTGAAGAGCAGCGTCTGGAAGCACTTCGCCGCCCAGGTCTCGACCCGCTCGTGCTCCTCCTCGCTGAGCTTGGGCACGGTGCGGTCGGCCCAGATCTTCCCGAAGCGGTGATGGAAGGCTTCGTCGGTCATGACCAGCTGCACCGTGCGGCGCAGCAGCGGATCGTCGGTGAGTGAGTGGATGGTGGCGAACGCGCCCATCGCCAGGCCCTCGACCAGCATCTGCATGCCCACCAGCTTCTTGTACACCTCGGGCGCGAGCACGAGCTCGTTCAGCAGGTTCCCGAGCGTCGGGCCCACGGCCAGCGGCGTTCCCCAGCGCGCCTGCACGTAGCGCGAGAAGGCAGTCACGTGCCGCGCCTCCTCGCGCGCCTGGTTGGCGGCGTACTCCTGGGCGCCCGGGTCCTTCATGATCTGACACAGCGAGGCCGACAGCGAGAGCGCGCCCTGCTCGCCGTGCAGGATCGACGACAGCGTGAAGCGCGTGCTCTCGTTCGCCAGCTCCACCTGCTGCGCAGGAGTGAGTCGGTCGGCGACGGCGCAGTTCAGCTCGACCGTGAAGTCGCGCGGCATGATCGTGCGCTCGCGCAGGTCGAACTCGTGCGTGAAGTCGACGTAGGCCGGATCGAGCGGGTCCCAGAAGTGGTCCTCGGTGGCCGAGATGATCTGGTCGAACGCGTCGCTGCGTTCCCCGTAGCGCTCCACCTCGATCATCGAGCGGAAGTCGTCGCGGTCGACCGTGTTGTAGGCGGAGTTGTGCGTGATGTGCGTCGACGGGTTCATGAACGGCCTCCTCGGATCCCCGAGAGCTGGAGATCGACCAGTGTTTCCACGACCGCGGCGCGCGGCGCGCGCCCGGGTGACTCGGCCCACCAGGTGGCCACGCGCGCCCACATTCCGACCAGCGCCTGCGCGGCGACGCCGGGGTGCAGCCCGCTCCCGCCCTTGCCCTGCATGGAGATGATCCGCTCCAGGCGCTCGACGAGCTGGCTGAGCGCCTCGGCGCCCACGCCCGAGGCCGCCTCGGCGCCGCGCCCGAAGGCCAGGCGCACGAGCTCGGCGTGCTCCTCCGCAAACCCGAGCAGCGTCTCGGCGCGGGCGCGCGCCGCCGCCTCGGGGTTCTCGCGCAGGGGCAGCACGGAGCGCTCGAGCCGCGCCAGGAGCTCGGCCACGGCGTCGAACACGAGCTCGCGGAACAGCTCCTCCTTGTCGCGGAAGTGCAGGTAGAACGTGCCGGCGGCCACGCCCGCGGCGTTGGCGATCTCGTGGCTGGTCACGGCGTGCAGGCCGCGCTCGGCGAGCAGCTTCTGGCCGCTGGCGCGCAGCCGGGCCCGGGTCGCGGCCCGAGCGCGCTCGGCGGCGCGGCCCGGATCTCGCGTACGGCGCGGTGTGCGCTTTCGACTGACGGCCATGTCAGTCGGTGACGTTACCGTCAGTCCACGTCTCCGGTCAAGCCGGTACTCTCGGGCCATGCCCTCACACCACGTGGCGATCGCCGGCGCGGGTCCCGCGGGCGCGGCGCTCGCCTACCTGCTGGCGCGGCGCGGCGTGCGAGTCACTCTGCTCGAGCGCCAGAGCGACTTCGCGCGCGAGTTCCGGGGCGAGGGACTCATGCCGGGCGGCGTGGACGCGCTGCAGCAGATGGGTCTGGGGCCCGAGCTGGAGCGCCTGCCGCAGGCGCGCATCACCGGGCTCGACGTGTATCTCAACGGCCGTCACGGGCTGCACGTCGACGTGGCCTCGCTGCCGCCGGACCTGCCCCTGCCCCGCTTCGTCTCCCAGCCCGCGCTGCTCGAGATGCTGGTGGCGCAGGCGGAGAAGTCGCCCGGCTTCACGCTGCTGCGCGGCGCGGTCGCGCGCGAGCTGATCCACGCGGGGGGTCGGGTGACTGGCCTGCGCATCGAGGCCGACGGCCGCGCGCGCGACGTCGCGGCGGACTACGTGATCGGCTGCGACGGGCGCGCGTCACTCGTGCGCAAGCGCGCGGGCCTCGAACGGCCGCGCGAGGCGCAGGCGTTCGACGTGGTGTGGGTCAAGCTGCCGCTGCCCGAGTTCATGCGCGGGCGCGTGCGCGGCTGCGTCGGCCGGCGCCACTTCGCGATCGCCTTCGAGTCACCCGACGCCATGCTGCAGCTCGGCTGGGCGATCGACAAGGGGACCTACGGCGACATCCGCAAGGGCGGGATCGAGCACTGGCTCGAGCAGCTGGCGCAGAACCTGCCCGCCGACCTGACCGACTGGCTGCGCGCGCACGCGCGCGAGCTCACGCACCCGTTCCTGCTCGACGTGGTGTGCGACCACCTCGACCTGTGGAGCGCACCGGGCGTGCTCCTGCTGGGCGACGCCGCGCACCCGATGTCACCCGTCGGCGCGCAGGGCATCAACATCGCCCTGCGCGACGCGGTCGTGGCCGCCAACCAGCTCGGCCCGGTGCTGCTGGCGGGTGCGCCAGCCGCAGAGCTCGACGCGGCCGCGGCGCGCGTGACGGCCGAGAGACTCCCGGAGGTGAAGGAGATCCAGGCCATCCAGACCCGGGCGCCGGCGCTCTTGATGCAGCGCTCCCGCTGGGCGGAGCTCGTGGTCGGCACGTTCGGACCGCTGCTCCTGCGCAGCGGGATCCTGGCCTTCGTCTTCCGGCAGGTCTTCCCGCGCTTCGCGCGCGGGACCGCGCGAGTCAGCCTGGCTTTCTGAGCTGCGCGTCGTGCACGAGCGCGAAGAGCGCGCGGTCGAGCAGCTCGATCGTGCGCACCAGGTCGCTCGCGCGTGGATCGATGTGGTCCTGCAGGAACGCGCCGTCGGCGACCGCGAGCGCGAACAGCGCGAGCTGGTCGGCGAGCTCGTCCTGGCCGTGGGCGCCTTGTGACTCGAGCAGGCGCCGGATCGACTCGCGCAGCCGCACCAGGGCGAGCTTGCGCACGCGCCGGATCGCGCCCAGCGACGCCTTGTCCACGTGCTTGCGCTCGAGCGCGATCAGAAACATGAAGCGCAGGAACTCCGGGTGCTGCGAGAGCGCGGCCGCGGTGCGCGCGCCCATCGGCCCGCCGCGCTGGTTGCCGCCCTCGCGTTCGAGCTCGTCGAACCAGCGCTGCGCGCCTTCCTCCATGACCGCACCCAGCAGACCTTCCTTGCTCTCGAAGTGCCAGTAGATCGAGCTGGCCGGCAGCCCGGACTTGCGACTCACCTCCGAGATGCTCGTGCCCGCGAAGCCGCGCTCCGCCATCAGCGCCGCCGCGGCGTCGAGGATGCGCCGGCGCGACTCCGCGCCCTGCTGCTCCTTGCGCGTCGGCGCGCGCTCGACCGCGCGCGTCACCGCCCGGCTCGCAGCCGCGCCGCCACGCTCGGCAGGAGCCCGAGCGCGTTCTCGCGCTCGATACGCGCGCGGGCCGCGGCGTCGAAGCCGGGATACGCGGCCAGGCCGTCGATCGAGAGCTTCGCGACCGGCTCGGGCGCGAACGGGAAGTCACTGCCGAACAAGATGTGGTCGGGGCCGACCAGCTCCTGCAGGGAGCGCAGCGCGTTCGGGTTGGCCGAGAGCGCCGTGTCGTAGTGCAGGCGCGACAGATAGTGCGGCACGCCCTTGGGCGCGCGCTCGCGCAGGTGCGGGAGCGTGCCCATGAGGCTGACCCGACCGACCAGGTACGGGATCGTGCCGCCCGCGTGCGACAGGATGATCGAGAGCCCGGGCAGTCGCTCGAGCGTGCCCGAGAACACCAGGTTCATGACCGCGCGCGTGGTGTCGAACACGAACTCGCCCGCGGCGCCCGGCGCCGCCAGGCGGATCGACTCACTGGTCTTGGGCACCGTGGGGTGCACGAAGATCGGCACGTGGCGGCGATGCAGCTCGCTCATCAGCTCGTCGTAGCGCGCGTCGCCGAGATAGCTGCCGTCGGACCAGCTCGAGAGCAGCACCACGCCGTCGAGGCGCAGCGCGCCCAGCGCGTAGTCGAGCTCGGCCAGCGCGCCGTCGAGGTCGGGCAGCGGAAGCACCGCGAACGCGCCGAAGCGGGTCGGGTGTTCGCCCACGAGCTTGGCCGAGATCTCGTTGCAGCGCCGCGCCAGCTCGCGCGCCGCGCGGTCGTCGCCGAAGTGCAGCCCGGGCGCAGAGATCGAGGTCACCGCCAGGGCGATGCCCTGGCGGTCCATCATGGCCAGCGTGCTCTCCACGTCCCAGCGCGGGAAGGGGATGTCGCCGCCGCCGGTGACTCCCAGCTGCGCCAGCGCGCCGACGTAGTCGGCCGGCAGGATGTGGTGGTGGACGTCGATGCGGCCGGGGGCAGTCACTCGAGCCCTCCCTGGCGCGCCAGCTCGGCCAGGAGCGCGCGCGTGCGCTCGGTCTCCGACTCACTCGCGCAGAGCGCGCCCGCGCGCAGGTCGGTGGCGCCGGCCGCCGCGTACTCTGCGAGCTGGTCGCGCACCTTCGACGCGGAGCCCGCCACGAGCAGATCCTCGGGGCCGCTCACGCCCTCGCGCTCGAGCATGGCGCGGTATGCCGGCAGCGCGCCGTACATGCGCAGCTTCTGCGCCGCGAACTCGCGCGCGCGCGCGACGTCGTCGGTCACGCACACCGGCACGCCGGCCACGATGCGCGGCGCCGGCCGGCCCGCGGCCTGCGCGGCCTGGCGAATGCGCGGCGCGATGTGCGCGCGGACCGTGCGCGCGCCCACCATCCACAGGATCGTGCCCGCTGCCTCGCGGCCCGCGAGCTCGAGCATGCGCGGCCCGAGCGCCGCGACCAGCACCGGCAGGGACGCGCCCGCGAGCGCGAGCCGTCCGCGAGCGCGCACCTCCTCGCCCGCCAGCTCGACGGCATCGCCCGCGAACAGCGCGCGCAGGGCCGTGAGTGTCTCGCGCGTGCGCGTGAAGGGCCGCGCGTAGCTCTCGCAGAACATGCCCTCGACCACCGGCTGGTGCGAGGGGCCGATGCCCAGCACCAGCCGCCCGCCGGCCGCGGCGTTGGCGGTCAGCGCTTGCGCGGCCAACACCAGCACGTGCCGGCCGTAGAGCGGCACGATCGAGGTGCCGAGCTCGATGCCCGGAGTCTCCGCGCCGACGACCGCGAGCGCGACCAGCGCGTCGGGCCCCAGGGCCTGCGACAGCCAGTAGCTCGCGAAGCCCTCCTGCGCCGCGCGGCGCGCCTCGGCGCGGATCGCGTCGAGGCGCGTGTGCGCGCCGCCGCCGTTCCAGCCGATGCGCACCTCAGGCCCCCTTCGCCGGGACCGGCTTGTGACCCCAGGTGCTCACGTGGTCGTAGGTCTTCACCGACCAGGTCGCGTCGTCGACCTTCACGCCGCCCGAGCCGAACTCCACGTCGAAGCCCGAGGGCGTCTTGGCGTAGAACGAGAACATCCCGTCGTTGGGGTGCTTGCCCAGGTCCATGCTGAAGCTCTGGCCCGCCTCGACCATGCGGTCGTGCGCGCGGCCCACGTCGTCGGGCGAGCGCACCTCGATCATGAAGTGGTGCAGGCGCTTGGGCATGGGCACCGAGGCGAACGCGATCGAGTGATGGCGCGGGTTCGCGTGCAGGAAGCGGATCTCGAGCGTGAACTGGGGATTCAGCGCGATCTTCACCCGGTCGCTGAGCCGCATGCCCAGCAGCTCGAGATAGAAGCGCTCGGTGGCTTCGGGGTCCTTGGCGCAGATCACGGCGTGACCCAGGCCCTCTTCGCCGGCGACGAAGCCCGAGCTGACTCGCGGCGAGGTGAAGGGCTTTTGCGCGAGCGCCGCGCCCACGTAGAGCTCGACCGGAATGCCGGTCGGATCGGCCGTCTCGAGCAGGCGAGTCACGCGGCGCGCCGCGGCAGTCTCGGGCTTGCCCTCGGTCACGGTGTAGCCCGCGCGCACCAGCCCCGCGCCCAGCGCCTCGAGCTCGGCGTCGTTCGCCGCCTCGAAGCCGAGATAGCGCAGGTCGTCGGCCGGGCCGGGGTGCAGCACGATGCGCTGCTCGTACTGGTCCAGGCGCAGCGCCAGCGAGCCGTCGGCGCCGCGCCGGCCCGGCTCGAGGCCCAGGAGATCCACCGCGAACTTCTCCCAGCGCGGGAGGTCGCTCACTTCCAGGCCGAGATAGCCGAGCTGTCGTACGGAAGTCATGCTCGAGTCTCCTTTGTCGTGAGTCAGATGAAGAGGTCGGTGGCGTCGGATGGCGGCGCGTCGGGCGCGAGCTCGAAGCGGCCGAACATCCGGCTGGCCTTGTCCGGGTTGTTGATGGCGTGCGCGCGCATGGCGTGCACGTCGCGGAACACGCGTTGGATCGGGTTGTCGAGGAAGATCGCGCGGCCGCCGCTGGCCTCGAACAAGCGGTCCACGGCGTGCACGCCGCGCGCCACGGCCTGGCCCGCGTCGAAGCGCGCGCGCACGCGCGGCCCGAGCGGAATGCCCTGCCCCGCCTCGGCCAGCGCCATGAGCTCGCGCCAGTCACGCCGCATGGACTCACGCGCCGCGTCGACCGCGGCCGCCGCATCGGCCAGCCGCGCCTGCGCAAACGGGTCCTCGGCCGCCTTGGCGCCCGCCGCGGCGCTCACGCGCCCGCGCGTGAGACTCGTGAAGTGACCCAGTGCGGCCTGGGCCGCGCCGATCGCCGGCACCGCGATCGCGCACGCGAACACGCAGCCGAACGGCAGGCGGAACAGCACGCCGGGGTTCACTTCCTGGCCCGGGCTCTTCAGCGAGAACCCGTCGACGAAGCGGTGCGTGCGGTGCTCGGGCACGAACGCGCTGTCCACCACGATGTCCTTGCTGCCGGTGCCGCACAGACCCGCGACGCGCCAGTTGTCGTCGATGCGGTAGTCGCTGCGCGGAACCAGATAGGTGCGCATGTCGGGCAGCGGACCCTCGCCGGGAGCGACTCCGCCCAGGAATACCCAGTCACAGTGGTCGCAGCCGCTCGAGAACGACCAGCGGCCCGAGAGCCGGAAGCCGCCCGGCACGCGCTCGACCTTGCCCGTGGGCGCGTAGGACGAGGAGACGTTCACCGAGCTGTCGTTGCCCCACACGTCGCGCTGCGCGGCCTCGGCGAAGAGCCCGAGCTGCCAGTTGTGCACGCCCAGCACGCCCAGCACCCAGCCGCTCGACGCGCACGCGCCCGCGACCTCCATCACGGCCTCGTAGAACGTCCAGGGGTCGAGCTCGAACCCGCCCCAGCGCTTGGGCTGGAGCGCGCGCAGCAGCCCGCGCGCCTGGAACTCCTTGAACGTCTCGTCGGGCACGCGCCGCAGCGCCTCGCACTCCGGCGCGCGCTCGCGCAGCGCCGGCAGGAGGTCTCGGACCCGGCCCAGGTACTCGCTCGCGTCCATTTCTTGGCCCCTCCGTTCTGTAACGATCGCTACATACACGAACCAGGAAGGCGAGGCAAGCGATTTTTTCAGCCGGACTTCGGGGCCGGGGCAGCGGGCGCAGCCGCGGGCGGCGGGCTGGGCTTCGTGATCCGGGTCGGCACCCCGATCCGCTTCTGCCCCGCCTTCTCGACGAGCGGCCAGTCGATGCGCTTGGCCTCCTTGCCCGCGACGCGCGTCACGAGCTCGCGCAGGCCTCGGGCGGGCTTGGGTGCGGCGATCTTCCCGGTCTCGTCGAGCTCGAGTGACTGGTCGGGGTCGGGGTTCACCTCGAGATACAGCTCGCCCGCGATCCAGCCCAGCTTCACCGGCTCGTTCACCACGCGCACGGGTGTGCCCACGTCGACCTTGGCAAACAGCTCCGCGATGTCCTCCGGGTAGAGCCGGATGCAGCCGCGGCTCGAGTGGCGCCCCACCCCGCGCGGCTCGTTCGTGCCGTGGATGAGATACGAGGGCCAGCCGAGATAGAGCGCGTACTCGCCCAGCGGGTTCTTCGGCCCGGGCGGGATGGCCTCGGGCAGATTCGGGTCGTCGCGGTGCGCCGACTCACCCGGCACCCAGGTGGGCTTCTCCTTCTTGCCCTTCACCGAGGTGACACCGGTGGGTGTCGCATAGCCGTCCTTGGCGATGCCGATCGGGTACGAGCGCGGCGGCGCGCCCTTCGCGAAGTAGTACAGCCGCAGATCGCCCAGGTTCACCACGATGCCTTCGCGCTTGCCGCTGGGCAGGAGCCGGGCGCCGGGCACGGCCAGCCGCGTCTCTCCCGGCAGCCACGGGTCGACACCGGGGTTTGCGGCCAGGAGCTCCACGTAGCCGATGCGCAGCTCCGGCGCGATGTCGACCAGTGTCTCGTCCTGCTTGGTGTCCCGGAACGTGAGCTTGCCCACGAGGTCGCTCGAAGGCGGCGGGTTCTCGAGCAGGTAGCGCGGCACCTCGGGCGCGCGCGCGCAAGCGGCGACGGCAAGCGCGGCGCACGCGAGCAGCGCCCTACGGGCGGATCTCGATCGGCGTCCCGTCATCCACGAGCTCCCAGATCTCGTCCATCTCGTCGTCCGACACGGCGATGCAGCCGTTGGTCCAGTCGTAGTCGCTGTGCAGCCCGCCGATCCAGCTCGCGTCGCGCGGCAGTCCGTGGATCATGACCCCTCCGCCCGCGTCGAGCCCGGCCCGGTGCGCGAAGTCGAGGTCGCGCTCGTTCGGGTAGGAGACGTGCAGCGCGCGGTGGAACTTGCTGTCGTCGATGCGCCAGTCGAGCAAGTACCGCCCTTCGGGCGTGCGCCCGTCGCCGTGATTGCGCTTCGGACCGCTCGGGTTGCGGCCGAGCGCGACCTCGTACTCGCGCAGCACGTGGTCGCCGCGCAAGAGCAAGAGCCGCCTCGCGCCTTTCAGCACGAGGACGAAGCTCGCCTTGCCCGGTGACTCGGCAGGCGGGTCGAGGGCGGCCGGCGGATCGGCGCCGGCCGCTGCCGGGTCCGCGCTACTTGTGGAGCGTGCGCTGAAAGATCCGGTCGCTTTTCTCGCTGGCCTTCTTTGCTTCCTCCGCAGCCTGATCGGCGGCGGCGCGTGCGGCCGCGGCGTCAGCGGCGGCGCGGTCGGCCTTCGCGTTCGCCTCCTGCGCGATGCGCTTCGCGTCGGCGGCGTCCGCCTGCGCGGCGGCCAGGTCGCCGCTCGACGCACAGCCCGTGGCCCCGAGCGCGACGACCAGCGCGACGGCGGCAATGCTCTTCACTCCCAAACCCCGTTTCATGCGAGCTCCTTCCAGTGACCGCGGACGCTACGGAATGCCCGCGCGCTCACTCTGTGATCGAGCGCACTCGTTATCGAAGATTCGCTTGACGCGAAAGAGGGGCGACGCTCCAATCCCGCGCATGAAATCGACCGCCCCGACCGTGCTCCTGATCTGCGGCAGCCCGAGCGACCTCGATCTGGTGCTCGATTGCGAGGAGACCCTGACCGAGCTCGAGATCGGCTCCACGGTGCGCGTGCTGTCCGCGCACCGCACGCCCGACGAGGCCGTCGACGCCGTGAAGAACGCCGAGAAGGAAGGCTATCGCGTGGTGATCGGCTTCGCGGGCATGTCCGCGGCGCTGCCCGGCGTGGCGGCAGCGCACACCACCCTGCCGGTGATCGGCGTGCCGTGCGGCGGCGGCGCCATGAACGGCGTGGACGCCGCGCTCTCGGTGCTGCAGATGCCCCCGGGCACGCCGGTCGCGGCCGTGGCCGTGAACGGCGCGCGCAACGCGGCGCTCTTGGCAGCGCGCATGCTGGCGCTCGGCGACCCCGAGCTGCGCGAGCGCGTCGCCAAGCGGATGAGAGACGACAAGCGCCGCTACGCGCCCGACGCGGTCACGGCAGAGCTCGAGAAGCGACGCGCGGCGCGCAAGAAGAAGTCGGTCGGTCCCTAGATCTCTTCGAGGTCCAAGAGGTCGTCGATCGTCTGGCGGCGGCGGATCTCGCGCACGTGGCCGCCGTCGAGCAGGAGCTCCGGCAGGTGCGGGCGCGAGTTGTAGTTGCTGGCCTGCGAGGCCGCGTAGGCGCCGGCGTCGTGCAGCACCACCAGGTCGCCGACCACGGCCGAAGGCAGCTCGCGAGTCACGACCACGCCGCCCTCCTCCTGGGTGAAGACGTCGCCGGACTCACACAACGGCCCCGCGACCACCGTGGGCTCGGTCGCGCCGCTCGCCGCCTCGCCGCGCGCACGCAGCACCGAGATCTCGTGGTAGCTGCCGTACATGGCGGGCCGCATCAGGTCGTTGAAGCCGGCGTCGACCAGCAGGAAGCGCGTGGCGTCCATGCGCTTCACGGCGCGCACGGTCGAGACCAGCACGCCGCTCTGCGCGACCAGGAAGCGGCCGGGCTCGATCTCGAGCGACACGCGATGGCCGAGCGCGGCTTCGATCTCGCGCCGCGCCGCGTCCCACAGTGAGTGGAGCGCGGCCGTGTCGAACTCGGGCTCGCCGCGCCGGTACGGGATCGGCAGCCCGCCACCGCCCGAGATCGCGCGCAAATCGAGGCCGAGCGCGCGCACCTGACTCACCATGGCGTCGCACACCCGCCGCAGGTGCGCGAAGTCGGCTCCCGACCCGATGTGCATGTGCAGGCCCACGAGATCGAGGCGGTGCTTCTCGATCGAGCGCAGCGCCTCGCCCAGGTGCTCGTGCCAGATGCCGTGCTTGCTCCACGGCCCGCCGGTGTTGGTCTTGCGGCTGTGTCCGTGGCCGAAGCCGGGGTTCACGCGCAGCCAGACGCGGTGGCCGGGCCGGCGCGCGCCCACCTGCTCGAGCATGTCGGCCGAGCCGGCGTTCACGGGCACGTCGAGCGCGATCACCCGGTCCAGGGTCTCGGGGTCGATCACGTCGGCCGTGAACACGACGCCGGCGGGCTCGCCCGCGCCCGTGTAGCCGGCGCGCAGGGCGCGCTCGAGCTCGCCGGCCGAGACGGCGTCGACCAACGCCCCTTCGGCCCGCATGAGCCGCAGCACGTGCAGGTTGGAGAGCGCCTTCTGCGCGAAGCGCACCACGTCGAAGGCCCGCAGCCTCGCCAGCTGGGCGCGAATCACTCCGGCGTCGTACAGGAAGTACGGCGTGCCGTACTCGCGCGCGAGTCGCACGCAGAGCTCGGGATCGACTCGCTTCTCGACCATGGCCGGCCATTCTACAAATTTGCGCGCCCCGGCGAGACCCGGGCGGTGTTTCGCGACGCAGCACGGTACGCGCCTTGCTCTGCACGCGAGCCATGTCGTGGTGGCTGACCGTACTCCTCGGCGTGCTCGCCTTCGTCGGCTGTCAGCGGCCCACGACGCCGCAGGAGCGGGAGCAGTCGTTTCTGGACCGCGCGGGCAGCGCGGGGATGCTCCAGGCGCGGCTCGCGGACGTCGCCCTGAGTCACTGTGTCCGGCGCGAGATCTACGACCATGCGCGCCACGTGCTCGAAGATTGGACCGACGCGCGCAAGGCGCTCACTCGTGCGGCGCGCGCCGACGACCTCGAGCTGCCGTCCGACCTGTCCGAGCCCCATCAGGAGGAGTACATCCGAGTCGCGGCGGCGCGCGGCCCGGAGTTCGACCAGGCTTACCTCCTGGCGGCGATCGAAGCCGACGCGGCGGCCGTGGCGGACTTCCGCGAGGAGAAGACGAGCTTCCGCTCGGAGACCGCGAAGTGGGCCGCCGCCGAGCTGCCGGAGCTCGAGCGCCGTCTCGCCGCCGCGCGCAGGCTCGCGGCGCAGGAGGAGTCTCCGGCAGTGCGTATCTCGGCGGCAACTTCGGAATGACTCGCTTCGGGTAGAATCGGCGGGTGAGACCCGCTGCGGTTCTATTGGGCTGCCTCGCGTTGGGCATCGCTGCGCTCGCGCGCGCCCAGCAGACGGAGCCGACCGCGCCGACCTGCTCCGTGTCGAGCGATCCAGAGATCGTGAGCCCCGCGGGCGTGCTGCACGTGTTGCAGGATGCGCAGATCCTGCGCTTCTCGCTGCTCGCCGGCAGCGCGCGGCCGCCGCTCAGCCTCGCGGACAGCGCGGACGAGCTGGCCTTTCTGCCGCCGCTGAACGCGCTCGTGATCGCGCGCGCGGACCCGCCCTCGCTCAGCCTGCGCTCGTTGATGGACGACGCCGACGAGCTTCCATTCGCCGAGGAGGCGCTCTCCGACGCCAGCTCATTGTGCGGCATGACCACCACCGACCAGCAGGTGGTCGTCTGCGTCGACCACAATCACTATCTCGTGCTGAACGCGGCGGGCGAGGTCGTCTCCGAGGCCGACGTGGGTGACTTCATCGCGCCCGAGGAGCCGAACGATCCGAACGACCCCAACGCGCCGCCCCCGGTCGACATCCCGAGCTGGGACGACATGGCCTTCGATGCAGTGACTCGCACGCTGTTCTCGGTGCGCAACCAGGGGCACCTCCTGGGCGCCTTCGCCCAGCCGGTCGACACGGACGGCACGCTCGGCGAAGCCGCCAGCTCGGACCCGAACGCGCTCGGCGTCTTCGACCCCCTGGATCCCAACGCGCCCGACCCGAACGCGCCGCGCGCCGCGCAGCCGCTCAGCCTGGCCTCGGGCGGGCGCCTGATCGCGCCGGACGGGCTCGAGCTCTCGACCGACCCGTTCGAGATCACTCAGATCCCGCAGCTTGCCCAGGGTCAGCTCTTCGCGCTGGGAGATGCGGTCGTGACGCTGGGCGGGGCCTCCGGAACGAACGGCTGCGGGCTGACGAGCGAGGACCTGGGACTTGCAAAGGGCGCCCTGGTCTCGACCGGCCCGATCCGCACGGCCGAGCGCCAGGGCCGCGAGTGGATCGTGCGCGGCGACGGCGCGGATGCCACGGTCAGCGAGCTCTTCCCCGGGACGGGCGATCTGGACCGCGACCATTCACCCGACTCGCGCGACTTCTTCCCGTTCGAGCACGCGGCCGCGGGCCGGGACTGGGACCACGACGGCATCCCGGACCCGAACGATGCCTTCCCGACCAAGCTCGACGAGTGGCTCGACAGCGACGGCGACAAGGTCGGCGACAACGAGGATGCATTCCCCGACGACCCGAACGAGCAAGTCGACAGCGACGGCGACGGCGTGGGTGACAAGGAAGACGGCTGCCCGAACGACCCCAGCGGCACGTCCGATCTCGACGGTGACTCGGTCTGCGACGACACGGACGCGTTCCCGATCGATCCGCTCGAACAGACCGACGACGACGAGGACGGCGTGGGCGACAACGCCGAGGCGCAGGACACCGAGCTCGGCGAGCCGATCGCGCTCTACCAGGTGAGCGTGAAGCGCGACGCCCGGTTGCGCGGCTTCTCGCACGAGACCACCACTGACTCCGAGCTCTTGATCCTGTTCGACAACGACCGCTTCGAGCTGTGCGCGCCCGCCGATTGCGAGGCCGAGGCGGGGCTCACCGGGAGCATCGTGAAGCGCAACCAGAGCGGCACGAGGCTCGGGCTCGAGCTCGACATCGCGGCGATGAGCGCGCTCGAGCCGGTGTTCGCGGAGGCCGGGGCGGAGCTCGTGGCGGCCGACCAGGCCGACCCGCCCTCGCCGACGCTCACGTTCTATCCGGACCAGGTGACTTCGAAGGGCAGCGTCACCCTGGGCAAGAAAGGCGCGACGCTGAGCCTCCAGCTCGACCTGCGCTACGACCGTGGCGCGCGCGGCGCCCGCGGCGCGCGCGGGCGGCTCGTGTACAAGGCCAAGGGTCCGCCGGCAGACTAGTCCTTCATCTGCTCCGCGAGATAGCGCTCGGCGCTGATCGTCTCGATCATGCCGAGCTGCGCCTCGTGCCAGTCGACCGACTCCTCCTCGCCCTTCAAGAGATGCTCGAGTATCTCGCGCGTGCCGGCGTCGCCCTTCTGACCCGCGAGCGCGATCGCGTCGTTGTACCGCTTCACGGCGTCGAGCTCCATCTGGAGGTCGAGCTTGAACTGCTCGACCACCGTCTCACCCACGCGCACGGGCATGTAGCGCTGCATGTTGGGCACGCCATCGAGGAACAGGATGCGCTCGATGACCTTGTCGGCGTGCTTCATCTCGTCGATCGCCTCGTCGTAGTTGTGCTTCCACAGGCGCTGGTAGCCCCAGTTCTGGCACATCTTCGCGTGGACGTAGTACTGGTTGATGCCGGTGAGCTCTGCGGTCAGGATTCCGTTCAGAGCCTCGATCACCGCCGGGTCACCGCGCATCGCTTCCTCCTAGCTGGTCTCCTTTGGGCGCCGGCAGCCAGTTGGCTTCCTTGGCCTTGCCCGGCGAGGTGTTCTGCAAATAGATTCGAAGGCTCATGCCCCGGTCCTCCCCTGGTGCCCTGGGGGCATCGTATCGGAATTCTCCGCGTGCACGCGGCCGCGGTCGCGTAGAGTTCGGCTCGTGACCGACCCGCGCGCGCCGCTGCTCGACCAGCTCGCTCGCTATCTCGGGCGTCATCCCGAAGAGCGCATCGCCGTCGACCACGTGATCCAGTTCGTGCGCGCCAATCCGGACTGCTTCGAGCGAACGTGCGTACCGGGCCACGTGACTGGCTCGGCGTGGATCGTCTCGCCCGACCGGCGCGCGTTCCTGCTGGCACACCACGCCAAGCTCGGGCGCTGGCTGCAGTGCGGCGGTCACTCCGATGGCGACCCGGACACCCCGGCGGTCGCGCTGCGCGAGGCGCGAGAGGAGTCGGGGCTGGCGAAGCTCGAGTTCGCACAGCGCGACTCACTCGGACCCGTGCCGTTCGACGTCGACGTGCACGTCTTCCCGGCGCGCGGCGGCGAGCCTGCGCACCTGCACCACGACGTGCGCTACCTCTTGCTCGCCGCGCCGGGCGAAGAGCCGCGCGCGTCGAGTGAGTCGAACGCGCTGCGCTGGTTCCCGGCCGAGGTCGACCACCCGGAGCTGGCGCACGAGAGCCTGGCGCGGCTGGTGCGCAAGGCGCGGGCGTGGATCGCCGCGGAGCCGCGCTCGGCTAGCCGACCCGCTCGGTGCCCGTGAAGGCGTGGACGTCGGGCCGGCACACGAAGCGCACCCGCGGCAGGGTCACGTCGCACAGCGCCACGAACGCAGCCACCGGCCAGGCGAGCGCGGCGCCCGGCACGCCGAAGGCGTCGGCGTCGAAGTGACTCACCTCGGGCGCGGCGCGCTCGGCGCGGGTCACGTGCACGTCGGCGTCGATCTGCACCAGCCGGAAGCCCTTGGGTGTCTCGGCCGGGTGCATGGACGAGAAGAACTGCAGGTCGCCCGGCGCGAGCGGCAGCGGTCCGAGCGCACGCGTCTCGAGCCTCACCTGACCCTCCGCTTCGACCCGGCTGTCGACCCGGTCGTAGAAGCGCTCGAGCCGGATGCGCGCGGGCCGCGCGCCGAAGGCGAAGCGGTCGTTCAGCGCCGCGCGCGCGGGCTCGCCGTCGACGAAAGCGCCCGCCAGGAGCTGGCGCGGCCGCACACCGGAGCGACAGCTCAGCCGGAGCTCGGCGAGCGCGAAGGGGCCGAGCGGACCGTCCGGGGCGCGCAGCACGGCCAGCACGGCCAGAACCGGAAGCGTGGGCGCGAGCGCGGGCGGGAAGAGTGACTCCGGCGGCCGCCCGCCCAGCTCGTAGGTGACCTGCAAGAGCTCCACGCCGGGCAGCACGACGGCCTCGGTCTCGAAGCCGCCCAGGCGCGGCGCGCGGCGAGCGAGCGCGGCGACGTCGGCCCTGCCCTCGAGCATCAGCGCGCTCCGTTCCTGCGGAACACCGGCATCACCTCGCGCGCGAACAGGCGCAAGCTCGCGAGCACCTTCTCCTGGGGAATCGCTTCCATGGCGTTCAGCAGGAAGTTCACCCCGTCGACGCCGATCGACTCCCACTCCTTGATCGCGCGCACGATCCGGTCGGGATCGCCGATGGCCATGCCCTCGGGGATCCCGCTCGAGTCACCGGGGCTGCCTTCGCGCCGGGCAGGTGACGGGGCCAGGTTGGCGAGTGACCCGTAGGCGCGCGTCGGGTAGGCCTCGCGCGTGAACAGGAGCTGCGTGTTGGCTTGGGTGAACAGGCCCAGCATGCCGAGCCCGGTGCGCGCGGCCTCGGCCGGGTCCTCGTGGCAATACAGGAAGTTCAAGGTCGCGACCTGTGAGTTCACCGCGCCGATCGGCGTGCACGACGCGATCCGGCGCCGGTACTCGCTCGTGCGCCGCTCCTGCTCCTTGAAGCTCGCCGCGGCCACCCCGAGACACCCGATGCCGCGCTCGGCCGCGTCGAGCTCCGTGCCGGGCGAAGTCACCGTGACCCACAGCGGCGGATGCGGCTGCTGCACGGGCTTGGGCAGGATCGCGCGCTCGGGCACCGAGAACGACATGCCCCGCCACGAGAAGCGCTCCTCGGTCCACATGCGCGGCAGCGCCCGGATGGTCTCGTCCCAGGTCTGCTTGGTGGTGTCGGGGTCGATCTCGAAGCCCGCGAGCTCCGACCAGGTGGACGAGCGCGCCGTGCCGAGCTCGAGTCTCCCGCCGGAGAGGATGTCGAGCACGGCGGCGCGCTCCGCGATGCGCACCGGGTGATTCATCTTCGGCACACACACCACCGCGCCGTGACCCACGCGGATGCGCCGGGTCTGCATGGCGCACGCGGTGAGGAACAGCTCGGGCGCCGAGCAGTGCGAGTACTCCTCGAGGAAGTGGTGCTCGACCGCCCACACGAAGTCGAAGCCGAGCTCGTCGGCGAGCCGCACCTGCTCGAGCGCGTTCTCGTACACCGACCGCTCGACCCCGGGCGCGAACGGGCGCGGCACCGACAGCTCGTAGAAGATCCCGAAGCGCATGCGCGCATCGTATCGAAAAGCGGATCGTTACAGAATTTGACGCATACGTACGATATCTGTAATATCGAGCACGTGAGCCCGAGCCCCAAGAGCGTGGTCCTCGACCTTTTGCAGTCGACGCGCGGCCGATCCCTCCCCGTGCGCGCGCTGGTCGAGGCCGCCGCGCTGTTCGGGCTCGCCGAGAACGGCTTGCGCGTGGCGCTGTTGCGGCTGGTGGCCCGAGGCCTCGTCGAACGCGACGGGCCGGGGCGTTACCGCCTCGCGGCGAGCGCGCAGCCGGTCTCGAAACGCGTCGGCGGCTGGTTCGCCGCGGACCAGCGCGCGTTGCGCTGGGAAGGCGGCTGGCTGGGCGTGCTGACGCACGGCGCGCGCGGTGGACGGGCCGCACGCCGCGGCGACGCGCGCGCCCTCGCCTTCCTCGGCTTCGCGCGGCTCGCGCCCGGGCTCTGGGTCCGGCCCGACAACCTGCGCGGCGGCGTGACGGCGGCGCGCGAGGCGCTGCTCGAGCTGGGCCTGGACCGACACGCCTCGGTGTTGCGCCTGTCCGAGCTCGACCCCAGGACCGAGGCCCGGGCGCGCGCGCTGTGGGACGCCGAGGCGCTGGTCGCCGCGCAGCGCCAGGCGCGCGAGGCGCTCGAGCGCAGCGCCGCGAAGCTCGAGCGACTCACTCCGGCCGAGGCCATGGTCGAGACCTTCCTGGTGGGCGGGCGCGCGATCCGCGAGATCGCGCTCGACCCCTGCCTGCCCGAGGCGATCGCGCCCGAGCGCGAGCGCCGGGCGCTGGTCGCCGCCATGCGCGAGTACGACCGCGTGGGCCGCGCCTGCTGGCGCGAGTTCATGAAGGCGCACGACGCGCCGCACCGCACCTCGCCCGCGAACCTCGCGGGTCTTTCCGACGAAGCGCGCGCCGCCGCGCTGGGGAGTCACTAGGTGAGCACGAGCCCGGAGACCTGGGAGGCCTGGAACTGGCGCGACGCGCTGTCGATCGAGGAGCGCCGCGAGCTGCTCCAGGTCGACGACCTGCACGGCTGGCTGTCGATCGCCTTCGACTGGGCCGTGGTGTTCGGCGCGATGGCGCTCGTGGCCTGGGCGCCCAACCCCCTCACGATCGTGCTCGCGCTGTGCCTGATCGGCGCGCGCCAGCTCGGCTTCGCGATCCTGATGCACGAAGCCGCGCACCGCTCGCTGTTCGGCACGCGCTGGCTCAATGACTGGGCCGGCAACTGGCTGTGCGCCTACCCGATCTGGGCCGAGGTCGAGCCCTACCGCCGCTACCATTTGGTGCATCACGCGAAGACCGGCACCGCCGAGGATCCCGACCTGGGGCTCGTGACTCCCTTCCCGATCACGCGCGACAGCTTCCGCCGCAAAGTGATTCGCGACCTCAGCGGCCAGACGGGCCTGAAGCAGGCCAAGGCCGTGTTCATGCGCGACCTGGGCTGGGGCAGAGGCAACCAGCGCGACCAGGGCATGAGCCGCGGCGAGCGGCCCGACGTGGGCTGGCGCAAGCTCGCGCCGGTGGTCGCGACGAACCTCGTGTTACTCGCGGTCCTGTGGGCCGCAGGTCACCCGGCACTCTATCTGCTGTGGCCAGCCGCGTGGCTCACCACCTACCGGCTCGTGACTCGCATCCGCTCGATCGCCGAGCACGCGCTCACGCCCGACGCGAACGACGCGCTGAACAACACGCGCACCACGGTCGCGCGCTGGTGGGAGCGGCTCTTGATCGCGCCCAACCGCGTGAACTACCACCTCGAGCACCACCTGATGATGACCGTCCCGCACTACAAGCTGCCGCGCTTCCACCGGCTCTTGCGCGAGCGCGGCGTGCTCGACCGGGCTTGTGTGTCGTACGGCTATCTCGGGGTGCTGCGGAACGCGGCCTCGAAGGCGGGCTGACGCCGGGCTGCGAGACCCATCAGGCCGATCAGCGCGAGTAGCGCGGAGCCGGGCTCCGGGACCACGAACGAGAGACTCCAGCCCGCCGACTGCCCATGGGCCGGGTCCGCGTCGTTCGCGGGGGAGAGCGCCGCGTCGATCAGGAACGTGTAGGTCCCCGCCGCGAGCGTGCCCTCGTACGAGAACGGCTGGACGAAGCTCGGTCCAGGATGCGCCGCGGTCGGCGGCGGGTTTTGGAACGTGAGCGAGAACAGGCAGGTGCTCCCGGAGCACAGCTTCACCCGCCCGCTGCCTGCCGCCGGGTCACTCGAGCTGGTCGTGAGGTCGAGCTCGCCGCTGAACGAGACTCGCGTGTCCTGGTCGGTCGTGAAGGTCTCGCTGAGCTGCGATTCCAACGTGGCCGGCAGCACATAGGCGGCCACCAGCGACATCACGCTTCCGCTGCCCTGGATCGAGTCGAGCGTCTGGATGGGCAGCGAGATCTGGATCGGGCCCGAGTAGAGCGGAGTCACTCCGACCACCGAGTGCTGACTGACCGAGCCTGCGGAGGGCTCGGGCACGCTCAGCTCCGCATCGAAGGCGCCGCCCCCGGGAGAAGGAGCGACAGCCGTGGTATCGATGGTCCGAAAGCAGAGGTTGCCCGTGCACTGGGTGCTCTCGATGGAGGCCATGCGCCACTCGCTCTGCAGCAGGGTCGTCGCGCCTGCCCGCGCCGCGCCGACCCCCAGCCCGAGCGCGATCCCGATCCAGAGCCAATTCCGCACGAGCGCCTCCGCGTCCTCACTCAGGATACGCGGGAGTCACTGGGACTGACAAGCACCGCAAGCCGGATTGACATGAGTCGGCCGGCCCACGGATTCATCGTGAGCGTCTCCTCATCGACGAGCGCGTTTCGCCATGCGCAGGGCCTCCCAGGCCGCCGGTGGAAGTGTCTTCTGCGCGTGGGTCAGTGCCGACTTGCTCCGGCCGCTCGCGAGCCACAGACGGGTGAACACCTCGGCTGGCCCCATCCAGAGCGCGTAGTAGAGGTCCGGCGGCAGC
>DATKAO010000194.1 GCA_035498015.1 Myxococcota bacterium | reverse complement strand
CACGATCTCGACGGCCTGGTCGAAGAGCTCGTCGAGCTCCTCGGCGCCGGCGTCGGCCTTCTCGACGTCGTCGTTGATGCGGATCAGCTCGGGGTCGAACTCGGGCGAGCCCTGCGTGCGCACCCACTCGGTCACGGCCTGAACCTCCTTCTCGGAGATGTACGGCCCGTGGATGCGCTCGAGCTTCGAGCTGCCGGGCGGCACGTGCAGGAGGTCGCCCTGGCCGAGCAGCCGTTCCGCGCCGTTGGCGTCGAGCACGGTGCGTGAGTCGGTGCGGGAGCTGACCTGGAACGAGATACGCGAGGGGAAGTTCGCCTTGATGATGCCTGTCAGCACGTCGACGCTCGGCCGCTGCGTCGCCAGCACCAGGTGGATGCCCGCCGCGCGCGCCATCTGCGCGAGGCGCATGAGTGACTCCTCGACGTCGCGCGCGGCCACGATCATCAGGTCGGCGAGCTCGTCGATCACGACCACGATGTAAGGCAGCTTCTTGGGCACGATCTCGTCGTCGGGCTTGGGCCGCGCGGCGGCGAGGTCCTTGGCGATCGTCTTGTTGTACTGCTCGATGTTGCGCACGCCCTTCTGGGCCATCAGGCGGTAGCGCTCTTCCATCTTGCCCACGACGCCGAGCAGCGCCGCGGCCGCGCGCTTGGGGTTGGTCACGACCTCGGCGATCAGGTGCGGGATGCCCTGGTAGAGCGAGAACTCGAGCATCTTCGGGTCGACGAGCAGGAGCTTCACGTCGTCGGGCGTCGCGCGCATGAGCACGCTGCACAAAAGCGCGTTCAGGAACACCGACTTGCCGGTGCCGGTCGCGCCCGCGACCAGGAGGTGCGGCATGGCGGCGAGGTCGGTGGTGACTGGATTGCCGAAGATGTCCTTGCCCAGGGCGATCGGCAGGCGCGCCTCGGTCTCCTGGAAGCAGGCGTGCGCGACCACGTCGCGCAGCACCACGACGTCGCGCTCGACGTTCGGGACCTCGATGCCCACCACGTTCTTGCCCGGGATGGGCGCCACGATGCGCACGGAGATCGCGCGCAGCGCGAGCGCGAGGTCGTCGGACAGGTTCACGATGCGCGAGACCTTCACGCCGGGCGCGGGCTCGAACTCGTACATGGTGATGACCGGTCCGGGGTGCACCTTCACCACGCGCCCGAGCACCGAGAAGTCGGCGAGCTTCTTCTCGAGGATCTGCGAGTTCCGGATCAGCGCGTCGCGGTCGAGGTTGGGGCTCGACTCGGGGCCGCGCGCCAGAAGGTCGATGTCCGGCAGGCGGTACGGACCTTCGCCGCGCGCGTTCGCGAAGGGCAGTGACTCCTGGCGCAGCGGTGTCTGCGCCACCACACGGTGCTCGACCACCTCGGGCTCGCTGGTCTTGGGCCGGCGCGGCGGAGTGACTCGTGGGGGGCGCGGGCGCTCCTCGCCCGGCGCGGCCGGCTCCGGCGCCTCGGCGGCCCGCTCCGCCAGCGCCTCGGCTTCGGCTCGGGCCTCGGCGCGCGCCTCCGCGCGCTCGGCGAGCGAGCGGTGCAGGCGCGCCCAGCTCACGCGCGCGAGCTGGCCGAGCTCGCGCAGCAGGCCGCGCAGCCCGCGGCGCAGCGCCGCGAGCCCGTCGCGCAGCGACATGCCCGTGCCGGCGATCACCCCCAGCGCCAGCGCGATCACGAGCAGGAACGACGTGCCCGCGAGATAGAACGCGCGCGCCAGCGGCGCGACCACGACCAGGCCCAGCGCGCCGCCCGCGTGCGCACTCACGGCGTCGGGAAACACCCGGTGCAGGAGCTCGCCCGCGCCCGAGATCGACATCAGGCACAGCGCCCATCCGCCCATCGGGATCCAGCGCGGCCGGATCGGCAGGCCGCGCAGGTAGCGCCACGCGATCACGGCGGCCGCGACCGGCACCACGTGCGCCGCGAAGCCGAGCGTGCCGGCGAGGATGCCGGCGACGAACGCGCCCGCGGGCCCGCACCAGTTCTCGACGTGCGCGCCGCGCGCGAGCCACGGATCCACGGGCTGGTACGAGAAGAGGGCCGCCTCGGTGAAGAGCGCGACCGCAGCTAGGCTGACGGCCACGGCCTCGGCTTCGAGCCGTCCCGGCTGGCGCGGCTCGGCGCCCTTCGCTCGCGGGCTGCGACGTCCCCCCATCGCTGGGTCAACGATCGGAAACACCGACGAGAAAGGCAAGCGCGTGCTACGGTGTGAAGAGCTCGCCCCGGGGAAAATCGGTGAGAGGAGCGAACGAACATGGCCAGTGTGAACAAGGTGATCATCGTCGGAAACGTGGGTCGGGACCCGGAGCTGCGGTACACGCAGAGCGGACAGCCCGTCGCGAGTTTCTCGATCGCGACCAACGAGCGGTTCAAGGACCGCGACGGCAACTGGAAGGACCGCACCGAGTGGCACCGCATCGTGGCCTGGGCGCGGCTCGCGGAGATCTGCGGTGAGTATCTCCGCAAGGGCAGCCAGGTCTACGTGGAAGGCCGCATCCAGACGCGCGACTGGGAAGACAAGGAAGGGAACAAGCGGCAGACCACCGAGATCGTCGCGCTGAGCATGCAGATGCTCGGCCGGCGCGGCGAAGGCGGCGGCCCGATGGGCGGCTCCGACGACAGCCAGGCGCGCGGCGGCGGCGACGACCCGCTCTCGCAAGCCGGTGGCGGCGGCGGCGGCGGCGCGGACGACGAGATCCCGTTCTAGCCTGACTGGGCGTTCGCTTGCCTGCGGCTCGCTGCGCGCGCGTGACCGCGCTTGCGGCCTCGCTCAGGGCGGCCTTCGCTCGGCCTCGGGGAGTCTGGTGCGCCGTCAGTCCTTGTGGCGCAGGCGGCGCACCAGGTCGTTGATCGTCTGGCGCAGCTCCGGGGTCATTTCCTGGAACTCGATGCCCATGCCAGACGGGGAGCCCGACTTGCCGTCGGAGATCCATGCCACGCGGCCGCCCAGCTTGATCGGGCGTTCCAGGTCGGGCAGGCGCACCTGTAGCTGCACGGTCGAGTCGATCACCGCGGGGTTGTCGGTCTCGATGAACATCCCGCCCTCGTTGATGTTCGTCGTGAACTCGCTGAAGAACGCGTCGACGGCGGAGTAGTCGACCGGGATCTTGATGTTCTCCCGGTCGGAGTGGCGTCGGTCTGCGCGTCCCTTGGGTTTGCCGGCCATCGGATTGCCCTACGCGAATCGATCGGTGCCCCTGCCTACGCGCTTGAATGGCTCAACGATCCGGAGCGCGCGAAGCTGGTGAAGTCCTGGCCGCCGATGACCAGATGGTCAACCACGCGGATGCCCAGAATCTCGCCCGCGCGCACGAGTCGCTGGGTGACTTCGTGGTCCTCGCGGCTGGGCTGGGGGTCGCCGCTGGGGTGGTTGTGCACGACCAGGATCGCCGCCGCCGACTCGCGCAGCGCCGGCGCGAACACCTCGCGCGGGTGGACCAGGCTCTGGTTCAGGCTCCCGCGACTCACTTCGACCTCGCCGATCAGGCGGTGGCGGCTGTCGAGCAGGAGGGCCACGAACACCTCCTGGCGGTAGCGGCGCATGCGGGCGCCGAAGTGCGCGACCACCTGCTCGGGCGAGTGGAGCTTCTCGCCCGGCGCGAGCGGCGTGCGCAGCAGCCGGGCGCCGATCTCGAACGCCGCGCGCAGCGAGGCGATCTTGGCCGGACCCATGCCGTGCACGCGCCGCAGCTCCGCGGTGCCCGCGCGGGCCAGCGCGTCGAGCGAGCCGAAGCGTTCGACCAGGTTCTCGGCCAGCCGCAGCGCGCCCGCGCCGCGCGCGCCGGTGCGCAGCACGAGCGCCAGAAGCTCCGCGAGCGCGAGTGACTCGGGCCCGCCGCGCGCCAGCCGCTCGCGCGGCCGCTCCGCCTCGACCATGTGTGCCGCTCCCCGGGTGAGGCGCGCGCGAGGGAGTGGTCGGCGCGGGCCTACCGGTGGCAGTCGCCGCGCGTGGCCTCGGCGGCGGCGTAGGTCGGCTCAAAGGCGGCCGAGGTCTGCGTGGGCGCGACCAGCGTGCGCAGCGCGTCGGCGGGCGCGGGCTCGGTGCGGGCGAGCGCGCCGAGCAGCGCCAGATAGCTCTTCACGCGCGGCGCCGACTGCAGCGCGAGCGCGAGCTCGAGCGGGTTGCCCGTGCGCAGTGTCTCGCCCGCGTCGGTCTTCACCGTGCCCTCGTGGTAACGCCCCAGCCGCAGCATGGCTTCCTTGCGGTACAGATCGGTCAGCTCGCCCGAGGGTCGGAATGCGTCCGCCAGCTCGGTGTCGCCGACCTTTTCGCGCAGCACCGCGCCGAAGCGGTCGTCGCAGCGCTCGTCCGGCGTCCAGGCCAGTGAGTCGAGGCGCGCGCGCACCTGGGCGTCGGTCGGCGCGGCGGTACCGGGCGGCACGATGTCGAACACGTGCACGTACTGCTGCTGGATCGCGTCGTAGCTCTGGCGCGAGCGCACCTCGAGGTCGGGCGCGTCGGTCTCCACACGCACGATCGCGTCCTCGCCGAGCTGGATGGCGTCGACCTGGGTCAGATGACCCGCGCCTTTCTGCGACTTGGCGTCGAGCTTCACGGCGGTCTTGGTGAGCGCGATCTGGAAGCCGCGCAGCGACGTGTTCTTGCTCATGCGCACGTCGGGCTGCTCGGTGGTCTTCAGCACCAGGCTCGTGCGCCCGCCGAACTCGGTGTGGCTCAGCGCCACGAGGGAGTTGGGCAGCACCTGGAGCTGGATCACGACTTTGTCGGGCACCTTCTGCGCGTCGAAGCTCATGTCCTGGGCCAGGTAGCCGTCGGCGATGGCCGAGAACTTCACGGCGTCCTTGTAGGTCATGTCGGCGCGCGACGGGAGCTTCACCAGCGCCGGTGAGTGCGACTCCTCGAAGCGCTTCTGGAAGTTCGAGCGGATGTAGTAGAGCTTCAGGCTCGCGTTCGAGGGAACGGTCTCGACCTGGATCTCGCGCTCCTGGTACCAGTAGTTCCAGCCGCCCAGCACGCTGGTCACGCCGATGCCCAGGTTCTTGGGCGACCAGGCTGCGCGCTCGGTGGGAATCAGGTCCACGCGATTCACGCCGTCGGGGCTCTCCGCGCGCACGGCGGCGCTGCCCGCCATGAGCGGTACGCCGAGCAGAACACAGGCGAGCAGCGAGGGGCCGGTTCTCATGGGCCGTTGCGAGCGGCGCGAGCTTATCCCCACGGACGAAGCGAAGACAAGACGCCTTCAGCCGCCCGGACGCGTGTACGTTCCGCTCTTTCCGCCCGACTTTCGGACCAGGCGGACCTCGCCGATCACCATGGCGCGATCGACCGACTTACACATGTCGTAGATCGTGAGCGCGGCGGCGGAGACCGCGACCAGCGCCTCCATCTCGACCCCGGTCTTCGCGGTCGTGCGCGCGCGCGCCTCGATCTCGATGCGCGGCGGGTCGGACTCGGTGCGAAAGTCGACCTCGAGCGCGTCGAGCGGGAGCGCGTGACACAGCGGGATCCACTCCGACGTGCGCTTCGCGGCCTGGATCGCGGCGATGCGCGCCACACCGAGCACGTCGCCTTTGGCGGCCGATCCCGACGTGACCATGCCCAGCGCCTCGCGCGAGAGCGCGACCTGGCCGCGCGCGATCGCTTCGCGGGCGGTCTCGGTCTTCGCGCCCACGTCGACCATGCGCGCGCGGCCGCGTTCGTCGAAGTGCGTCGAGCGCGCTGATCGCGCGGCGCGCCTCGACCCGCGCTTCATCCCTGGATCCGCGCGCTCGCGACTTCGGGGACGAGGTAGGGGCGGAAGTCCCGGCGCAGCTTCTTCACACGACGCAGGTAGCGGTCGTTGCCGATCTGGTTGCCCCAACAGTAGGCGCTGATGCCTTCGTCCTCGCCAAGCCGGCGGATGTTGTCGGCCAGGAGCCGGCAGCCCGCCTCGATGTTCGCTTCCACGTGGGCAACGCCGCCGGGCAGCGCCAGCTCCTCGTACATGTACGGCATGACCTGCATCAGGCCGATCGCGCCCGCCGAGCTGCGCGCGCCGGGGCGCCCGCTCGACTCCTGGGCGAGCACGGCCAGCACCAGGTCGGGCGCGAGCGACTGCTCGCGCTGACAGCGCACCACGCTGGCCGCGATCCGCTCCGAGAGCGGCTGGTCGACCTGGGGGAGCTTGGCGCGGATGGCGGCCGCCACGCGCACCTGCTCCGAGGGGCCCGCGCCGCCGCCGGCGAGCGACTTCTCGGCAAGGGCCTGGGCGGAGCTCAGGATTCCGGTCCCAGCCAGCAATAGAACGCCGGCGGCAATGGCCCGCCAGCGCGCTCCTTGTGGATCGCTCATGGGGTCTCCCACCCTGGATTCCCGGGGGCAAGCCTATCCGGACCACCCGGGGTGTCAACGCGCTCGGACCGCGGGCCCGAAGCTCGCTCCAAACTTCTCCACGAGGCCGCAGCCGGAGCGCGGGAGGCGCGCGCAGCGCACGTGTACATCCGCGTCACGATTGAGCTTTCTCGCCATCCGGAGGCTCGGACCGGCAGCGGGTCGCAGGGCCACCCTACCCATGCTTAGGGGCTACTCACCCACGGCCGATGCGTCTCGCGAAGGGAGCCCAGCCCCTTGGGGCACGTCGTCCAGATCAAGCTCGAGGTGCTCCCTGACGCCTCCGCCGAGGCCGACGAGTCGCCGCTGCGCTTCCAGTCCGCGGACGGCTCCTTCTTCCTCACGGATGAGGAGCTGGCGGACGC
The DNA here is from genome assembly GCA_035498015.1 of Myxococcota bacterium. Lineage (NCBI taxonomy): Bacteria > Pseudomonadati > Myxococcota > Myxococcota bacterium. The sequence continues at coordinate 13,721 of DATKAO010000194.1, read as the reverse complement.
GCGCGCCCGTGGCTGCCGCTACGAGGTCGTGCGGCGGATCCAGGAGTCGGAGCTGCCGGTGCGGTTCTCGCTGCCGCACGACGGCGCGGTCACCGACTGGCCGCCCGAGGACGCGCGTCTGGCCGTGCTGGCGCGCCTGCTCGCCGAAGAGCGCGCCAACGGCTCGGTCGAGATCCGCTTCCTGGGCCGCAACCGCGTGGTGCCGCCCGACGGCTTCGCGCTCGACCGCGCCGGCGGCGAGCGCCGCTACGTGTGGCAGATCGTGCCCGCCGAGGTGCACGCGGCGCGGCCGGCGGTGCAGGAGCGCTTCCGCGCGCTGCGCGCCGTGTGCCAGGACCCCGAGGCGCGCGTGGTGCTGTCCCTGGGCTCGGGGGGCCTCAAGCTCTTCGCCCACGCCACGGCGCTGCGGCTGTTCGAGTCACTCGGCATCGCCGAACACTTCGCCGAGGTGTGGGGCTCGAGCGCGGGCGCGATGGCGGGGCTCCTGTATGCCCAGGGTCTCTCGCCGCACGCGATCGAACAGATGGGCTACGACCTGTACACGGGCCGCGTCGACCTGGCGCTGCGGCCCTCGAAGCTGCAATTCCTCCGGCACCTGGTGCGCGACGTGCTGCCCGCGCTGGGCGCCGCCGGCGCCGGTTTCGTCGACGTGGCCGACGGTCTCTCGCGCATGCTCGAGAGATACTGCGGCGACGTGCAGCCGCGCATCCCGTTCTACTGCATCGCGTTCAACCTGCGCGACTGTCAGTCCGACGTGCTGACTCCCGGCCTGGTGCCCGAGCACCTGCGCGAGCTGATCGTGCAGGCCGACGCGCGCGCCGCCGCGCTGGCCTCGTCGAGCGTGCCGCTCCTGTTCGTGCCGCGCGTGATCCGGCGCATCAGTCACGATACGCACTACATCGACGGCTCCACCACCGAGGACGTGCCGCTGCACTCGGTGGTCCAGAAGTGGGACCTCGACCGCAGGGCAGGCCTGGAGCACCGCGAGCGGCTGGTGATCGTGTACGTGAAGCTCACCGGGGGCCTCGAGACCTACCGCACTCACCCGGGCCGGATCGGCAAGCTGCGACTCATGCAGACCGTGGCCGCCGCGGGCATCGAGACCATGCACCGGCGCGACCTCGAGCTCCTGCGCATGCGCCGCGACGTGCGCCTGCTCGGACTCGAGCTCTCCGACGCCAACCCCGACTTCTTCGACACGCGCCGCATCGCCGAGTTCATCCGCAGCGCGAAGGAGTGTTTCCCCGAGCAGCTGGTCCGGCTCGAGGAGAAGCTCCGCGCGGAAGAGGGCGCCCGCTAGGTTCGGTATCCTCCCCGCCTCATGTATCCGACCCTCTTCGAGGTCCACGGCTTCCAGGTCTCCACGTTCGGCATCATGGTCGCGCTCGCGTTTCTGGCGGGCGGCTGGCTGGCGGCGCGCTCGTTCGAGCTCCAGGGCCGGCCGGGCAACGCCGCCTGGGACCTTTTGGTGTGGTGCGTGGTCGGCGGGCTGCTCGGCGCCAAGCTCTGGTACGTGGGCGAGATGTTCGCGCGCGACCCGGATGCGACGATCTGGAACACCTTGTTCGTGCGCGGCGGACTCACCTGGTACGGGGGTCTCCTGGGCGGTGCCGCGTTCGGTCTCTTCGGCGCCCGGCGCAACGGGATCTCGCTGCTCGACACCCTGAACGCGGCGGCGCCTGCGCTGGCGGCGAGTCACGCGATCGGGCGCATCGGCTGCTTCCTGGTCGGCGACGACTACGGGGTGCCCTCGAACGTGCCCTGGGCGATCGCGTTTCCGCAAGGCACGCCCAAGACCGACGTCCCCGTCCACCCCACCATGCTCTACGAGACCTTCTGGCTGATCCCCGTGTTCGCGATCCTGTGGCAGCGTCGCCAGAAGTCGCCGTTCCTGTTCGGCGAGTATCTCGTGCTGTCGGGGCTCGGCCGGCTGTGGATCGAAGTGTTCCGCCGCAACCCCGACTTCGTGGGCGTGCTGTCGAACGCGCAGGTGGTCGCGCTGGTGTGCATCGTCGCTGGCGCGGCTTCGTGGCTGTGGATGCGCGCGAACCGGCCGGCGGTCAGCTCCGGGGCCGGGAAGTGAGCTCCTTCGCGAGCGCGAGCGCCCGCGCCGCGAGCTTCTGGTCCGACAGCTCGACCGTGGTGGCGAGCGACGTGAGCACGCGCCCCGCGCTCTGGCGCCACAGCGCCGGCGACGACGTGGCCTCGTCGCGCCAGCGCGCGAGTGAGTCGACCGCCGCCAGATTGTCGCCCGCGTAGTAGCTCGCCATGCCGCGCGCGTAGGTCAGTGCGCCGTCCGCCGCAGCCCGCGCCTCCGGCAGCTCGAGCACGCCGGCCGCCTCGGCGTAGTGGCCGTTCTCGATCAGGCTCTCGACCGCCAGCCGGTAGCCGCGCTCGGACGTGCCGTAGATGTCGGCCAGGAGCCGGGACAGCGGCATGGCGAAGACCTGCTCGGAGCGGGCCGGGGTCTCGACCAGGCTGCGCGCTACCGCGCCCGAGGCGGCCAGCTGGCGCAGCACGATCAGGAGCTGGTCGCGTGTCTCGCGGAACAGCTCCTCGGCCTCGGCCTCGGATTCGAGCATGCGCCGGCTGCCCGCCTCGAACACCCGCCAGAAGGCGTCGGCCAGCGGCCCCGACGCCGAGCCCTCGGCCATCATGCGCTGGAGCCGCGGGCCGTAGCTGTCGGTCAGATAGAAGCCCTCGCGGAACTTCATGGTCTCGTGGAACAGCGCCCCCACGGCCAGGTCGAACAGCTCCTCGGCCTGGACCTCGGTGCGGGGGCGCACGTCGTCCAGCCGGAACAGCGCGTGACACTCCTCCTTGAGCCGGTAGAGCGCGCTGTCCTCCGCGTCGCCGACCAGCCGGGCCACGGTGCCGAAGGCGAGTCTCCCCGCGCGCAGCTCCCGCCCGACCTCCTGCGAGAGCACGTAGCCCTCCATGAAGTCGCGCACGATCTGAGCGAGTCGCCGCTCGCGAAGCTCCATGCGTGCGACCTCCCGCGGCGGGTGATGGATCCTTATAGTGCTCGGGAATCGATGGGGCCCAGATGGACCGGACCGCGCTCGCGAAATCTAACAGATCGACCGGCGGGCCGGCGGGTCCGGAAGCCGTGAACTCGCCGCGCGCCGGCACGAGACTCGCGGTCGGGATCCTGTTCGCGACGATCCTGATCGACTTTCTCGGCTACTCGATCCTGATTCCCGTCCTGCCGCACTTCGTGAGCTCGCTCGGCGTGGGCGCGTCGGGCATCGGTCTGATCACGGCGCTGTACGCGGTGGGGCTGGTGCTGTTCCTGCCGTTGTGGGGCTGGGTCTCGGACCGCATCGGCCGGCGGCCGGTCCTGCTCGTGTCACTGCTGGGCACCGCGGCCTCGTTCGTGCTGTTGGCGTCCGCCGGGTCACTCACCATGGTGTTGATCGCGCGCTTCATGGGCGGCTTCTTCGGCGCGAGCATCGGCACGGCGCAGGCCGCGATGACCGACCTGACCGACGAAGGCTCGCGCGCGCAGGGCATGGGCGTGATCGGCGCGGCGTCGGGCGTCGGGCTGGTCGTCGGTACGGCGCTCGGCGGCGTGCTGGGCGGCATCGACCCGACCTTGCCGTTCCACGCCACGGCCGCGATCGCGGGCCTGAACTTCCTGCTGGCGGCGTGGGCGCTGCCCGAGTCGAAGGCGCCCGTGGCGAGTGACTCGGGCTGGCAGGGCTTCGGCCGTGCGCTCGTGCCGGCGCCCGTGTGGGTGTTCGCGAACGTGCACGGCGGCGCGCAGCGGCTGTATCTGTTCCTGTTCCTGCAGCTCTTCTTCGGCTTCTCGGTGATCGAGTCGATGTTTCCGTTGTTCGCGACCGCGCGCTTCGGCTGGGGCGAGATGCAGGTGGGTCTGTTCATGGCCTCGATCGCGCTGATTCTCGGCGCGATGCAGGGCCTCGCGGTGGGCGCGCTGTCACGCCGCTTCGGTGAGTCGGCCATGACTGCCTTCGGCCTCGGGCTGACGGGCTTCGCGTTCATCGGCCTCGCGCTGTCTCACTCGTTCCCGGTGCTGTGCGCGTCGGCCGTGTGCGTGGCGCTGGGCTCGGGCATCGCGTTCCCGGCATTCACGAGCCTGTTCACGAAGTCCACCGGCGCGCACGAGCAGGGCGCCGCGCTGTCGCGCAGCCAGGCGATGATCCACACCGGCCGCGCGCTCGGCGCGTACTCCTGGGGCGTGGTGTTCGAGAGCTCGGGCGCCAGCCAGCCCTTCGTATTCGCCGGTCTGGTGCTGCTGGCGGCGCTCCTCTTGTTCCTCGCCACGGCCCGGGTACTGCTGCCCCAGCCCTGATTCCGGTATGCTCGCGGCGCCATGAGCGAAACGGTGGAACGCGAGCGTCTGGACGTGGACATCCTGTTCGTCGGGGCGGGAGCCGCGACGTTGGCCGCAGTGATTCGGCTGGCCGATCTGTGCAAGGCGCAGAACGTCGACATGCCGGCGGTGCTGGTGATCGAGAAGGCGCCCGAGCTCGGCGCGCACCAGCTCTCGGGCGCGATGATGGACCCGAAGGGCCTGTCCGAACTGATCCCCGACTTCGAGCAGCAGGGCTTCCCGTTCCACTACCGCTGCACGGTCGACGAGACCTGGCTCATGTCGAAGAAGCGCGTGCTCAAGAGCCCGGTGACTCCGCCGCCCTTCATGAACCACGGCAACTACGCGATCTCGCTGTCCGACGTGGTGAAGTGGCTCGGCAGCAAGGCCGAGGAGCGCGGGATCGAGATCTACCCCGGCTTCCCCGCCGCGCAGCCGATCTTCGACGGCAAGCGCGTGGTGGGCGTGCAGGTCCAGGACCGCGGCGTCGACAAGGACGGCCAGCACAAGGGCGTGTTCGAGGCCGGGCCGCAGATCTTCGCCAAGTGTGTGGTGTTCGGCGAAGGCACGCGCGGCTCGTGCACCAAGGTCGTGATCGACACACTCGGGCTCGAAGGCCCGAACCCGCAGGCCTACGAGACGGGCATCAAGGAGATCTGGCGCATCAAGCCGGAGAACCACGTCCCCGGCCGCGTGGTGCACACCATGGGCTGGCCGCAGGACCCCGCCACCTTCGGCGGCGGCTGGATCTACGACCTGAAGGACAACTGTGTCTCGATCGGGTTCGTGACCGGGCTCGACTACGACAACCCGTACACCGACCCGCACGACCTGATGCAGCGCTGGAAGACGCACCCGCGCATGCGCCAGCTGCTCGAAGGCGGTGAGTGCATCCGCTACGGCGCGAAGACCATGCCCGTGGGCGGCTGGTTCTCGTTCCCCAAGCTCTACGGCGATGGCTTCATGCTGGTGGGTGACTCGGCAGGCACTTGCAACGGCGAGAGACTCAAGGGCGTGCACCTCGCGATCAAGAGCGGCATGCTCGCCGCCGAGACCCTGCTCGAGGCGGTGCGCAAAGACGACTTCTCCGACGCCACGCTGGCCAGCTACAAGACGCGCTGGGACGCGAGCTGGCTCGCGAAGGAGCACAAGAAGGCGCGCAACTTCCACGCCTCGTTCAAGTTCGCCCAGAAGATGCCGCAGTGGCTCGGCTGGCTGCGCCAGCTGCCGTGGCTCGTGAACGGCCAGGCGCTGGCCATGATCACCGGCGGCCGCGGCCTGGTCGGCATGGTGCACGCGCACCCGGACCACGAGCACATGAAGAAGCTCGCGCAGCTCACGCCCAAGGAGCGCGAGAAGAAGAACAAGGTCGAGTACGACAACAAGTACACCTTCGACAAAGTGACTGCGGTCGCGCTCGCCGGCTCGCGGCACGAGGTCGACCAGCCGCACCACCTGCACGTGGCCGACACCGAGGTGTGCGCCAACCAGTGCACCGTCGAATACGGCAACCCGTGCGAGAGCTTCTGCCCCGCCGCGGTGTACGAGATGATCCCCGACGATGCTCACCCGGGGAAGAAACGGCTCGTGATCCACCACGAGAACTGCGTGCACTGCAAGACCTGCGACGTCGCCGATCCGTACGCGATCATCACCTGGACCACCCCCGAGGGCGGCGACGGCCCCGACTACACCAACATGTGAGTCGGCCATGAACGTGGCGATCGTCGGCGCCGGGCCTGCGGGCTCGTTCTGTGCCTGGCGGCTCGCGCGCGCGGGCGCGCGCGTCACCCTGTACGACCCGTCGCACCCGCGTGAGAAGCCGTGCGGCGGCGGAGTCACTCCGGGCGCGTTCGAGCGCTGGCCCGAGCTGGAAGAGCTGCGCTCGGCCGCGCGCGCCGCGCACGCGGTGCGCATGACCGCGCCGCGCGGCGCCGAGCTCTCGGTGGCGCTGGCGCGCCCGATCGAGATCTTCTCGCGCCGCGTGCTCGACTCGCTCTTGCTCGAGCGCGCGCGCAAGGCGGGCGCCGACCTGCGCGCCGCGCGCGTGCGGCGCGTCGCCGCCGACCTGGACGGCGTCAGCCTGGATCTGGGCGACGAGACCGCGCGCCACGACTTCGTGGTGGGCGCGGACGGCGCGTCCAGTGTGGTGCGGCGCGCGCTGGTTGGCGCGAAGCCGGGCGGAGTCGAGAGCTATGCGACCGCGGGCTTCCACGTGTTCGGCCTGCCCGAGCGCGAGCTCGTGATCGAATTCACGCGCGAGTTCGCGGGCTACCTGTGGGTGTTCCCGCGCCCCGACCACGCGTCGGTGGGCATCGCGGCGCCGCTCGGCTGCGCGAACGGCACGGAGCTGCGCGCCCGGGTCTCGGAGCTCCTGGCGCGCCGCTACCCCGGCAGCGAGTCACTTCCGCGCGAGCCGTACGCGGCGAGCATTCCGGTGGGCGGCGGCCCGGTCGCCGGGCCGCGCTTCGCGCTCGTCGGCGACGCCGCGGCCGCGAACGACGCGATCACCGGCGAGGGCATCCAGCACGCGCTCGACTCGGGCGGGCTCCTCGCGGAGTCACTCCTGGAGGCCGGCGTGGCGGGCGCGCCCGCGCTCTACGCCGAACGTTGGCGCGCCGGCCCGGGCGGCGAGCTCGCCGCCTGCGCGCGGCTCTCGCGCCGCCTGTACCGCCCGCGCACCGTCGACTTCTCGGTCGCGCTGGCGCGCCGCAGCCGCCGCGCACAGCGCCTCATGGCCGACATGCTGATCGCGGCGCAGTGCTATCGCGGGCTGGGCCGGCGCATCCTGGGCGATCTGCTCGCGCGCTCCTAGAGCGCGCCAGTCACTTCGGCCGCAGCTCCTCGAAGCGCGAGCGCGCGAGCTCGAGGTCCTCGGGCTCGAAAAACTCCATGCTGCCGTCGCGCGTGATGATCCGAAGATAGGCCGACTCGAACTCGCCACCGTTCGCGATCGTACCGAGCATCCGGGCCATGGCGAGCTCGCCGTGCGGCTGTGTCTCGAGCGTGTAGAGGGTCTCCACCGTTGACTCGCGCGAGCCCTCGAACAAGGCGGCGAGCGAGCGAATGAACGCGTCGGGGCCCTCGATCCGCCCCAGGCCGGTGCGCCGGTGGTCCGAGAGGACGAAGTCACTGGGCAGCGACGCGCGCAGACGTTCGAGGTCACGGGCGTTCATCGCTCGAATGCCCTCCAACGCCGCCGACGAGAGCGAGCTCGCTCCCTCACCGCGGGCATAGCGCTCGAACATCTCGGCGCTCGCCTGGCTGCGGTCGGCCGGATCGAACGCGAGCACGCGGGCGATGCGCCCGTCGGCGTCGAGCTCGAGCAGCGAGAGACTCTCGAGCTCCCACGCCTCGACGTCCGGAGTCCTCCCCGACCGGCGCAGGAGCGTGAGCGAGTGGCGGTCCCCTGCCGTCGCCAGGAGCGTGCGCTTCATGCGCCCCTGATTGGACGCGTAGATGCGGGCGCTGGCGACGAATGTCTCGACGTCGCCATGCAGCAGCGCGCCGCGGCGGCGGTCGTCGTACTCCATCCCCGGCGCTAAAAGGGCGCGAAGTCCGTCCCAGTCGCGGGCTTCGATCGCCTGCTGCAGCCGGTCACCGATGCGCGACGCCGCGTTTGGCGGGATATGCAGCGGATCGCGCGACTCACTGCCCTCGAGAGCCGCGAAGCGCCGTTCGAGCTCGGCGTGGGCTGCGTCGAGTGAGTCGGAGTCGTAGAAGACCTGGGCGACGATCAGGCCCGCTTCGTCCACCTCGGCGATCGTCAGGAAGTCTCCCTCGCTCGGCCCTGCGGCTCCATCTTCGCGCATGGCCCAGCGGAAACGGAACATCGCCAGACGAGCCCCGCGGGTGGCAACGAGCTCGAAGGTCGTCTGCTGGCGCATGAGGAACGCGCGCAGGAACTCGAGATATTGCGTCCGATCGAGCTCGAGCAGCACCATCCGGCGTCGATCGCTGTTCCGGTAGTCGGGTCGAAAGAACGCCGAGAATCGTTCCCAGTCACCGGCCTCCACTGCTTCCGTGCCGCGCGCCATGGCCCGCGTCGCCGCGTTCTCGATGACCGGAGTGACCGGCTCGGCGGTCAGCTCGTCGTAGCGCGCGTACGCGAGGTCCAGCTGCTCGAGATCGAAGATCTCCCACGAGTGAAGGCGGCGGCCGTCGTGAGTGCACACCGCGCACTGCAGGACCTCGAACGTCCCTCCGTCGCGCGTGCCATGCCAGGTGGTCACGGCGACGGCCGTGGTCGGCGAGATCCGCGGCAGGTGATCCAGGCGGATCGCCCCGTGAACCTCGAGGCCCTCCAGCGCGTGACTGAACGCGATGAACTGCGCACGGGTCGTGCGCTCTCCGGTGCCGCCGAAGCGCTGCCGGTTCCAGGCGCTGAAGTCGGCCGGCAGCAGGCGTTCCAGGGCGGTCTTATCGCGAGACACGGCCGCGTGCACGAGCGCCTTCTGGTGAGTGATGAGCTCCGCCCAGGCCGCACCCTCGCCGGCGACGTAGCGGCGGTCGAGCTCGGCGTAGGCGGCGTCGACGGCGTCGAGATCGAACACCACGAGCGCGCTGCGCCGGCCGTCGGAATCGACCTCGACGAGGTCGAGCATCTCCACCGACATGGGTCCGCTGCCCTCGACCTCGGTCCGGAAACGCGTCCGCAAGAGCGCGAGCCGCTCACCGCGGGTGGCCAGCAACGTACCCTGCCACTCGCTCGCGGGCTCTTCGAAGAGCATGCGCTCGTTGGCGAGAAAGTCCGCGCCGGAGATCGCCACGCGCATCAGGCGCCGGCGGTCGTCCATGTGGTGAGTGGGGACGAACGTCGCGAGCACGCCGTTCCAGTCGCGCTCGCGCCAGGCGCGCTCGAACTCTGCCACGGCGCGCGAAGCCGCGTTCGCGAACCGGTCCGACGTCGAAGCGACCGTCCCACGGCTGTAGCGCCGGTCGAGCTCGGCATACGCACTCTCGGTTTGATCGGCTTCGAATACGACCAGCGAGAGGTACTGACCGCGCGCGTCCACCTCGACCAGCGAGAGATGCTCGAACTCCACGGGTCCGCCGTCGCGCACCTCGCCAGTGAGCCGCGAGTGGAACAGCGCGAGTCTTTCGCCGCGGGTCGCCATCGGCGCGAGCCGCCAGCGGCTCGCCGGCATGTCGAACATGCGGCGCAGGTTGACGCGGAAGTCCTGGCCCGCGAGCGGCAGCCCGACCAGGGCGCGCCGGTCCTCGAGGCGGAACCCGGGGGCGGACATCCCGACCACCGCGGGCCAGTCGCGCTCGGCCCAGGAGCGCTCCATCTGCTCGACCGCGCGCGTGGCGGCATTCGCGTTGGGCGGCACGCGCCGCCTGCGCGTATGTGACTCGGCAATGAGCTCGTCGAAACGCGCGAGCGCTTCGCGCTGGCGCTCGGGCTCGAACCATTCGACGCGCGTCGCGAGGCCCTCCGCGCCGAAGACGCCGATGGCCAAGAGCGGTCTCTCGTACGCGCCACCGCTCGCGCGGTCGACTCCCGACGTCGTGGAGCGCACGAGGAAGGCGTCCGACTGCAGCGCCAGAACGTCGTCGACGCGGAACACGATGTCGCGCGCGAGCTCCAGCTGCGCGCGCGCCACAGGTCTCACGAGCTCCACCCCGCGCAGCGAACCGAGCCCGACGGGACGGTGATCCACGAACTCGACCTCGGGCGCGACGTAGTGTTCGAAGTCGTCGAACGACTTCAGCCAGTGAGACACCGACGCGGCGGTCGCGGCGGCGCGGGCGCGCGCCTTCGCCTCCGGTAGCGACTCGGCATGGCGCTCGTAGAGCCGCGCAACGGCGTCGCCCAGGCGGTCGGTGGCGAAGAACTCGGAGTGACGACAGCGGCCCGCGGCATCGACCTCCTTCAGGAGGAACCACTCGTTGGCCGTACCCCCGACATCGAGGCTGCCGTCCCAGGACACCGCTTCGATCGACAGCGACGCGCGGAAGAGTCCGAGTGAGTCGCCGAGCGTCGCGACGGGCTCGTTCGCGAAAGCGAAGCTCGGGCTCTGCAACAGCCGCTGGTAGTCGGAAAAGTTCCGGCTCTCCTCGAAGCGCGTCCCGGTCGGATGGTGGACGACCTGCGCGCCCTCGGCGAATTGGTCCTGGAACGCGGCGAAGTCGCGCGCGCTTGCCGCCGCATCCAGGCGTGCGGCGTTCGCGGTCGCGGCGTTGGGCCGCACGCGGCGCCGCAGCGGCTCGGCGGGGGCAGTCAGCTCGTCGATCCGCGCGAACGCCTCGGACTCGCCGTCGGGCGCGAACCACTCGATGTGTGTCGCCAGGCCGTCGCTTCCGAAGACCCAGAGCGCCAGGAAGTGCCGCTCGAACGCGCCGCCGCTGATGCGATCGGTGCCCGAGGTCGTGCAGCGCGCGAGCAGGAGGTCGGGCTCCAGGGCGAGCACGTCGTCGTCAGTCAACGAGACCTCGAGGGCCAGCTCGTGCAGAGCTCCGAGCCCGCGCAGGATCGCCTTCTTACCGCGCGAGGATTCCATGCCGATCGGGCCGTGGTCGGCGAACTCGACGCCGGGCGCGATGCCGGTCGCGAAGCGCTCGAGGTCGAGCTCGAGCATCGTGGCGATTGAGCGCGCGGTCGCCGTGGCTCGGGTGCGCGCCGGACCATCCGGGAGTGACTCCGCATGAAGCTCGTACAGGCGAGTCAGCGCGTCCCCGAGCCGATCGGGGGCGAAGGCCTCGGAGAGCCGCCGGCGGCCGGCGCCGTCGACCTCGATCAACATGACCAGCTCGGTGTCGACGGCGCCGAAGGGACCCAGCCCGTCGGCGCTCCGAAGCGAGCGAAACGATACGGACGCGCGGAACAGCGCGAGTGACTCACCGAGGGTCGCCAGCGGCTCGTGCTGCATGGCGACGCCCTCTGCGTTCAGCAGCTGCCGATAGCTTCCCATAGATTCCGACTCGCTGAACGCCGTGCGTGTCGGATGGTGAACGTTCCGAGCGCCATCGGCGAACAGACTCTGGAAGGCATCGAAGTCCCGCGCGGCGACCGCGGCCTCGGTCCGCGCTGCGTTCGCGGTCGCCGCGTTCGGCCGCACGCGCCGGCGTAGCGTCGCGGGTGACTCGACGGCGAGCGCGTCGAAGCGCGCGAGGGCGGCGCTCGCGTCTCCGGGATCGAAGTGCTCGAGGTGCGCGAGCAGACCGTCGGCGCCGAAGCACCAGAGCTCGACGAGATCGCGCTCGAACGGGCCGCCGCTCGCAGCGTCGACGCCGCGGACCGTCCGGTGCGCGACGAGCCCGTCGCTGCGCAGTGCGAGCAGCGCGGCGACGGGCGTCCGGAGCTCTTGGGCCACGTCGTGAAGCACGAGACTCCCGCGCCGCACCGCATCGGCACCGCGCGACTTCCCGAAGCCGAGCTGGCGGTGATCCGCGAACTCCACGTCGGGCGCGAGCACCGCCCGGAACGCGGCGTGGTCTCCTGCGACACCGAGCACCGCGGCGACGGAGCGCGCCGTCGCTGTTGCACGGCTGCGCTCCGGTCCATCCGAGAGCGACTCGGCGTAGAGTGCGTAGAGACGCGCGATGGCATCGTTCAGCCGATCGACGGCAAAGAGCTCGGCCCGGCGCTGTCTCCCGCGGTCATTCACTTCCATGATGGCGACCAGATCGCCGTCGATCGCACCGAACGGGGCGACGTCGTCGCCGCCGAGCGCGGAGATCGAGTTGTGAGTGTGACACAGCACGAGTGAGTCGCCGAGCGTCGCCAGAGGCTCGGTGCGGAACGAGTGATTCTCGGCCCGCAACAGCGCCGTGAGCATGCTTAGCCCGCCTTCGGGGCCCAGCTCCGTCCCCGTCGGGTGGTGCACGATCGAGAGGCTGTCTGCGAGCAGTCGCGACAGGCCCTCTGCATCCCGGGCCTGGACGATGGCGTCCAAGCGAGTCACGAGCTCGGTCGCGGCATTCGGCCGCACTCGCGGACGAACATGCACCGTGGACAACGCAGGCGCATCGCTCGCAGGAGCGGCCGCGGCCGGGCCGGCGCCGCGGCGGGCGGCCTCGGCGAGGGTGGTCGCGCCCTTGGCCTCCCAGAGCTCGATCGCGCGCCGCTGCTCGGCGTCGGCCTCGGCGCTCCGGCCCGCGGCGCGCAGCGCTGTCGCGAGCGAGCTGCGCGCGTCGGCGTGGTGCAAGAGCGCGTCGGTCGCGGCGGCGATCTCGACCGCCGCACGCGCGAAGTCGACCGCGAGTGCGTGCTCGCCGCGCCGCACCAGCGCCTGCGCGCGCGCGCCGCGCCACGAGATCGCCGCCTGCAGGTCGTCGCCGGCGAGTGACTCACTCTCCTCGCTCAGCGCCTCGCCTTCGGCCACGCGGCCCTGCGCCAGGAGCGCCCGCGCGAGCAGCGCGGCGGCGCGCGCGGCATCGATGCCGAGGCCGTGCTCGCGCAGGCCGTCGTAAGCCGCGCGCAAGCTGCGCTCGGCGGCAACCGGGTCGCCCTCGAGCAGGTCGATGAGACCGGAGAAGACGTCGGCCTCGAGCAGCTGGGGAGTCAGTCCGAGCTCCTCCACCATGCGGCGTGAAGAGGCGAGCATGCGCCGCGCCGCCTCGGTGCGCCCGCGCAGCGCCTCCAGCACCGCCTGACAGCGGAGCGCGACCGCCTCGACCGCGGGCGCGCCCTGGGTGATGCGCAGCACGCGCACCACGTCGAGGCAGCGGCCGCTCGCCCGAGTGACCGGGCTCGGTCCCCAGAGGGCCGCGAGCGGCGCGCCGGCCAGCACCGCGTTCGAGCGCCGGCGGTCGCGCACGCGCCGCGCGGCAGCCAGCGCGAGGTCGAGCGCAGCCTCGCAGGCGCCGACCTTGCCCAGGCGCTGCAGCGCGAGCGCGTGCACCGAGTGCGCCTTCGCCTCGCCCGCGGTGTCTCCGGCTGCCGCGAGCGCTTGGGCCGCTGCGGCGACCGAGCTCACCGTGGTGTGAAGTGACTGGGGATCCGTGAGCGCGGCGAGCTGGCCGGCGAAGCAGGTGTGCCAGGCCTGGAGGCGCGCCGAGCCTGCGCCAAAGCCCGCCAGGTCGGCGATGGCGGCCGCTGCCGGGGTGACCTCGCCAGCGGCGAGCAGTGACTCGCAGCGGTCGAGAATCAGCTCGGCGCGGGCCGGGTCGGACGGATCGAGCCGCTCGAGCGCGCGCCCGAGCAGGTTAGCGGCGACGGGCAGGTCGTCGCGGGCCAGCGCGCGCCGGCCCGCGGCCGCGAGATACTTCGCCGCGCGGCTGCCGAGCTCCTGCCCGCGCACGTCGATCGGGCCGAGCTCGCGCAGGTGCTGGTGCGCCTGCTCGAGGTGCCAGCCGATGGTCTCGTCGTGCTCGACGCTCTCGCCGATCCGGCTCGCGATCCAGTCGGCGAAGCGGCCGTGCAGGTCCGCGCGCGTGCCGC
>DATKAO010000193.1 GCA_035498015.1 Myxococcota bacterium | reverse complement strand
CAATCACGCGGATCAGCCCCGCGCGCGGATACTCGAGGTCGATGATCACGTAGCTGGTGATCGCCATGACCAGCGCGAAGCCCAGCGCGTAGCCGAAGCTGAGCTTGCGCGATCCGCTGGTGGCAGCGCCCACCATGCCCGCGCTGATCAAGAGCAGGATGAACAGCAGCACGTAGATCACCGCCGGCGGATGCGTGAGCAGCCCCATGTTGCGCGTGGTGGTGATGTCGAACATCTCGTTCAGCGCGGGCAGCAGGAGGATGCGCGCCTTCTCGCCTTCCGCGGTGAGACAGTCCGCGATCGCGGCCTTCCATATCTCGCCCTGTAGTGTCTCGGCGCGCTGGCGCGCGGACATGGCCGCGAAGACGTCCGGCATCGCCGCGTACATGGCCACGCGCTCGTCCAGATATTTGCGGAACAGCTCGCGCATCGGCGGCTGGGCGGCCGTGGGCAGGAGGTCGATGCGGAGCCATGCCGTGCCGATCGCGTTCGTCTCCAACACCACGAGCTCGCGACGGACGTCCCAGCGCTGCAGCGCGCCCGAGAACGTGAATGCGAGGAACAGCCCCATGACTCCGAACACGGCGGTCTCGATCGCCGTCGCGCCCTCGCGCGCGTGCTCCGGATCGTCCCGCAGCCGCCGCTTGGCGGCGACGCGGCCCAACACCAGACACACCAGGATTCCCCCGAAGATCGCCCCCCCGAACAGCGCCGCACTCAACATCTTCTCCTCAGTATAATCGGCGGCATGTCGCACACCGTTCTCGTCGAGCGCAAAGATGGTATCGCCACCGTCACTCTGAATCGCCCGGACAAGATGAACTCGCTCACCACGGAGCTGCTGGAGGCGCTCACCCGCACCCTGCACGAGGTGGCGGCTGATTCGGACGTCCGGGTCGTGGTGCTCACGGGCGCGGGGGAACGCGCGTTCTCCGCTGGGGCCGACCTGGCGCCGAGCGATGGCCCCAGCCCGGCGGACCGCAACCAGCGCCAGACGCTCGAGCAGTCGTACGACTCACTGAAGCGCCTGCAGGAGTCGTCCTGGCTGCTCCACACCATGCCCAAGCCCACGCTGGCTGCGATCAACGGCGCGGCCGCCGGCGCCTCGCTGTCGATGGCGCTGGCCTGCGACATCCGGGTGGCGAGTGAGACGGCGATCTTCGCCACCGCGTTCGCGCGCATCGGCTTCTCGGGCGACTTCGGCGGCTCGTACTTCCTGACCAAGCTCGTCGGCTCGGCCAAGGCGCGCGAGCTGTATCTGTTGAACGAGCGCATCGACGCCGCCGAGGCGCTGCGCATCGGTCTCTTGTACCGCGTGTTCCCCGCCAAGTCGTTCCGCGCCGAGGTCGACGAGCTGGCGCGGCGCATCGCCGGCGGCCCGCCGCTCTCGTACCGCTACATGAAGCGCCACCTCAACCTGGCCGAGCACGGTCACCTGCGCGACGTGCTCGATCTCGAGGCCGAGGCCATGATGTACACCGGCCGCAGCGAGGATTTCCGCGCCGGCGTCGAAGGCTTCCTGAAGAAGGAAAAGGTGCGCTTCACGGGCAGATAGCGCCCCCGTCGCGGATTCCGTACACACCGCCGCGTGAGGAGCGCGGCGACGACCGGCCGGCGCAGGCGTGGAAACCGCCGCGTGCGCGCGCGCGGCACGCGCAATCGCGTGCTGCTCTCGCATCCGGCCGCGCGCATGGCGGCGCGCGTGCTGACACTGTTCTTTGTCGGGTCGGTCGCGTCGGTGCTGGTCATGCGCTGGGTGCGTCCGGTCACCACGGCCTTCATGGTCGAGGCGCGGCTGCAAGCGCTGTTCACGGGCGACCACGAGTACTCGACCGACTACCGCTGGGTGCCCTACCGCGAGATCTCGCCCCAGCTGCCGATCGCGGTGGTCGCGGCCGAGGATCAGAAGTTCCCGATCCACGCCGGCTTCGACTTCGACGCGATCGCCGACGCGATCGAGGACCAGGCCGACGGCGGGCCGTCGCGGGGCGCGAGCACGATCAGTCAGCAGGTCGCGAAGAACCTGTTCCTGTGGCCGGGCCGCAGCTGGGTGCGCAAGGGCGTCGAGGCGTACTTCACGGTGCTGCTCGAGACACTCTGGCCCAAACGCCGCATCCTCGAGGTGTATCTCAACACGGCCGAGTTCGGGAAGGGCGTGTTCGGCGTGGGTGCCGCCGCCGAGCGCTTCTTCGACGAGTCTCCGTCGCGCCTCGACCGCGAGCAGGCCGCGCGCCTGGCGGCGGTGCTGCCGGCGCCGCGCAAGCTGCACGCCGACCGGCCGTCGGACTACGTGCGCGCGCGCACGGAGAAGATCGCGCTCGAGGCCGCGCGCCTGGGCGGGCCGAGCTACCTGCGCGCGCTCTCGTTCGAGTAGCTTTGGATCCCGGCGAGCCCGAGCTCGCGGGCGGTGCGTTCGGCCTCGATCAAAAGCGCCCGGGCGCGGCGTGGCTCGCGGGGCTCGAGACAGTGCGCGAAGCGGGCCGCGATGCGCGCCTCGCTGGGCCGCGCACCCAGGCGCCGCGCGTCCTCGAGTGACTCCGCGTAGAGCCCGACGGCCTCGTCGCGGTCGCCCAGCGTCTCGGCCAGCCGGGCCAGCGCGAAGCGTACCGGGCCGCCGTACATGACCGCGACCGGAAAGGCGCCGTGCTGGTGCTCCACGGGCGAGAGCCAGGCGCGGAGTGACTTCGCGCGCGCCGCGTCGTCGAGGTCGGCGCACAGGTGTGCGAGCTCGACGAACGTGCCGGTCCAGCGCAGGTTGCGCGGCACGTCGGCGAAGTCCGAGGCCGCCAGGTCTTCGAACAAGGAGCGCGCGTCGGCCTCGCGCCCCAGCGCGAAGCGCGCGCGTGCCACGACGGCGCGGGTCCAGTGGAACGGGCCGACCCGCGCGCCGATGCCAGGCTCGAAGGCGGCCAAGAGCGCGGCGTCGTCGCCGCGCTCGCGCGCGATCAGCGCGCGCTGGCCGGCGAACACGCCTGCCGCGTAGGGATGCTCGACGCGCCGGCCGAAGCCGAGTGTGTCCTGCGCGAGCGCGGCCGCGTCGTCGAAGCGGCCCTCCAGCGCGGCGATGCCCGTGTCGTAGACGCCCTCGTGCCAGCGCATCATCGGCGCCGGACGTTCGCCCGCGACCTGGCCCGCGCGGGCGCGCAGCGCGCGCGCCCCGGCGGGGTCGCCCAGCATCACCCGGTCGCTCGCCAGGTCGACGAGCGCGATCAGCGCGCGATCGCGGCTGTGCGAGTCGAGCGCGGCGCGCACGATCTCCTCGCCCAGCTCGGCGCGCTCGGCCGTGTGATCGGGCCCGCCGAGCGAGAAATGCAGCACGTAGAGCGCGTCCTGGAGTGACTCGGGATCGCCCAGCTTGCGCGCCAGCTCGACCCCCAGCCGCGCGATCGTCTGCGCAGTCTCGTGCGCGCTGCGGATCTCGTGGTAGGCGAGCCGGGTCAGCAGGCGCGCGCGCGCGACGCTGGGCTCGTCCCCGATCACGCCGAGCGCGTCCTTCACCGCGGCGCGCGCCTCCTCGTCGCGCGCGCTCCAGTCCTGGAGGTCGGTCAGCGCGATCGCGGCGCGCGCCTGGTCCTGGGCGCGACCGTGCGTTCGGGCCAGCTCGATGGCCTGCGCGAGCACCTCGCGCCGGCGGGCGCGGTCACCCGACAGCCGGCAGGTCTCGCCCAGCTCGAGCAGCACGCCGATCCGGTCCTCGGGCGCGAGCGGGCGCACGTGGGGCAGCGCCGCGACGGCGTCCTCGTAGTGTCTCACCGCCTGCTCCCACGCGCCGAGCCGCGCGGCACGGGCCGCGGCTGCGCGCGAGTACTCGAGCGCGCGCGGCGGCTCCCCCACGGCCAGCGCGCGGTGGTGATGGTGCGCGAGCTCGGCGATCACCGGCTCGAGGTCGCCCGCGTGCTCGCGCTCGAGCCGCCGCGCCGCGCGCAGGTGCAGGCGCACGCGCTCGCCGGCGGCCAGGCCGGCGTAGGCGGCCTCGCGGTACAGCGCGTGCGTGAAGCGCCAGCTCGCCGCGGCATCGGGCGAGGCCTCGAGCACGCCCGCGCGCGTGGCCTCGTCGCACAGGTCGAGTGACTCGTCGCGTTCGAGCTGCGCCAGCTCGGCGGCGGCGGCGAGCGTGAACTCGCGCCCCAGCACCGAGCCGCTCGCCACGAGCAGCCCCGCGCTCTGCGAGAGCGAGTCGAGCGCGCGGCGGATCAGGTCGAGCGCGCGGCCGGGCAGCGCCATGCCCGCGCGCGGCACGCGCTCCGGCGCGTCGAGCGCGCCGCGCTCGCCGAGCAGCCGGATCGCCTCGCGCAGGAACAGCGGCACGCCTTCCGTGCGCGCGAACAGCTCCGAGATCAGGTCGGTCGGCGCAGGTCGGCCCAACACGCGGTCGAGCCACAGCGCGACCTCGCGCCGCGAGAAGCCGCCGAGCGCGAGCTCGAGCGTGCGCTCGTGCTGGCGCAGCGCGGCCAGCGTGCGGTCGAGCGGGTGACCGCGCTCGCGGAAGCCCTCGCGCACCGTCGCGATCACCACCAGCGACTCCCGCCCTGCCTCGAACGCCAGGTGCTCGAGCAGGCGCAGCGACGGTGCGTCGGCCCACTGCAGGTCCTCGAGCGCGATCACCAGCGGGCGGGCGCGCGCGGCGGCCGCCAGCAACCGCGTCACCGCGTCGAACAACAGGAAGCGCTCGGGGCCGTGCGCGCCGGCCAGCTCGGGCACGAGCCGGGCCAGCTCGCTCGAGTCACTGCCGGTGAGCTGGCGCAGCACCTGCACCCAGAGCCAGAACGGGGGCACGCCGTCGTCGGAGTGACTGCGCGCGAGCAGCACGCGCGCGCCGCGCGCCGCCACGCCGTCCGTGAAGTGCTCGATCAGCCGGGTCTTGCCGATGCCTGCGGTCCCCAGCACCAGCGCCACCGCGCCGTGCCCCTCGAGCGCCTCGGCGAACGCGCGCTCGAGCCGCGCCAGCGCGTCTTCGCGCCCGACGAACACGCGCGCGGGACCGGGTGTGGCCGCGAGCGCGGGCGCGGCCCCGGCGTCGAGCGCCACCACCTCGCCCGCGAAGCGGTAGCCGCGGCGAGACACGCTGCGGATCAGCGCGCCGCGGTTCGTGTCGCCGATCGCGCGCCGCGCGTGCGAGATCGCGCGCGTGAGCGACGCGGGGCCGACCCGGGTGTCGGGCCAGAGTGAGTCGAGCAGCTCGCGCGCCGGCACCACGCGTCCGCGCTCGCGCACCAGGAGCATCAGCAGGGCCAGCGGCTTGGGCTGGATCTCGACCGCGGCGCCGCGATGGCGCAGCTCTCCCGCGTCCTCGTCGAGCTCGTATTCCCCGAAGCGGTGCCGCATCGCTCGCCGAGCTTAGGCGAGCGCGGGCCCGGAGTCACTTGCGGGCCACGTAGTACAGGTTCACCCGGTCGCGCGGCAGCCGCCGCAGCACCACCCGGCCGAAGCCCGCCGCTTCCAGCATGGCCAGCGCGCGTTCGGAGCCCCACATGAGCCCCAGGCCCTCGCCGCCCTCGGCGAGTGAGACGGTGAGCCCGTGCAGGCACGACACCGTGTAGAGGAACGGCGAGAGCGGGTTGGCGGAATCCTCGTCGACACGGCTGGTTGCCGCGACCTCTTGCATGAGAAACACGCCATCCGGTCGCAGCGCTTGCGCGATCCCGCGCAGCACGGCCTCGGGCCGGGTCTGGTCGTGGATGGCGTAGAAGGCGGTCACCAGGTCGAACGCCTCGCGCTGTTCGAGCTCGCCGGGGTCGCGCACGGCGAAGCGCACGTTCCCGAGCCGCAGGTCGCGCGCCTCGGCGCGCGCGCCCTCGATCGCGTCGACCGAGAGGTCATAGCCGGTGAAGCGGCTCCTGGGGAACTCACCGGCCAGGAGGTTCAGCGCGCGGCCGCTGCCGCAGGCGACATCGAGCGCGTCGATGCCGCGCGCCAGCGCGTCGGGCAGACCGGGCACGAGCGGCAGGATGTCCTCGACGAGCTGCCCCACGACCACGCGGTCGCTCTCCTCCTCCTTCACCGCGCGGAAGCGCGGGTTCGCCAGATACGAGACATTTCCGCCGCGCTCGAAACACTCGAGCACCCGGTCCTCGACCGACGCCAGCAGGGGGATCCACTGGAAGGTCGCGGCCAGGTTGTCCGGCTCCGCCTCGCGCGTGAGCAGCGCGGCGTGCTCGGGCGGCAGGCTGTAGTGACTCCGCGCCGGGTCGTATTCCACCACGGCGCTGGTCACCATGGCGCCGAGCCACTCGCGCACGTAGCGCTCGTCGAGCCCCGCCTCGTCCGCGATGCGCCGGGAAGTCGCGGGCGGCAGCCGGCTCATGACGTCGAACAGCCCCGTGCGGTGGCCGAGCGACGTCATGAGCGCGACTGCAGCGCCGTTGAGCGCGCCGAGCAGCTTGGCCCCGAAGCCTTGGAGTTTCTCCGGGTCGAGCTCCGGCGCAGCCATCAGCGGGCCTCTCGGGGGATGGGCCCGGACTCGGAGCTCCGGCCGATGCGCGGCACGAATGCAGGGGTCGCGCTGCGCCAGCGCTCGTACGGCTCGCCGAGCTGCGCGGCGAGATCTCGCTCCTCGAACGGAATCGCAATCAGGATGTAGGCGGTGAAGAAGCTCGCGTACAAGAGGTGACCCACGCTGAACACGGGGGCGGCCCAGAACGAGATGATCCAGCCGAGATACAGCGGGTGGCGGATCAGCTTGTACAGGGTGGG
The DNA here is from genome assembly GCA_035498015.1 of Myxococcota bacterium. Taxonomy (NCBI): domain Bacteria; kingdom Pseudomonadati; phylum Myxococcota; species Myxococcota bacterium. Next base: position 20,097 of record DATKAO010000193.1, on the reverse strand, counting down.
CGTCTTGAAACGCTTTTCGGTGTAGACCCGACCCATCGCGCGCAGCACCACCTGGCGCAGGCCGAACAGGTCGAAGTGGTCGATCAGGAACGAGGAGTAGAGCACGATCCCGTAGCCGGCCAGATACAGCGCCAGCGCCGCGCCCCACAGCGGGCCGCCGAGCTCGTAGATCGGCGTCGGGATCGGCTGCCAGAAGTACATGAGCGCGGCCAGCACCGCGGTCGAGGCCAGCACGTAGGTGCTGCGCTCGATCGAGGCCGGCAGCAGGCGCGTCCACGCGCGCTTGAAGCCCGGGCGCGCCATCACGCTGTGCTGCACGCCGAACAGCGCCAGCAGGAAGCCGTTCACGACCACGGCGAGCCCCATCGGGCCGGGCACGCCGGAGTCGATCGTCTTGGGCACGGCGAAATTGCCCACGAAGGCGACCAGGTACAGGAAGGTCACGAAGAAGAGCGCGTAGCTGACCACCCCGTACACCAGGGCGGCGGTTCGACGAAGCGGTTCCATGACTCGTTCTCCTCTGAAAGGGTTGCAATGGGCGGCAAACCTACGAAGGGAACGGGTTTCAAACCTTACCGGCCTCGAACCGTTTCCGGATCTCTCGCGTGCCACAATGCGCCCGGGCACCGGCAGGGAGGAGTGGGCGAATGCGCTGGATCCATGGGCTCGTGGTGTGCGCAGCGCTCGGCGCGGCCGTGGCGTGCAAGTCTCCTTCCCCTGCGCAGCCTCTCGAGTCACCCTCCGCGGCGGCGCCCCAGCCCGCGAGCGCGGACCCCTGGCCGCGCCAGCTTCCCTTCGGCGACGGCTCGCTCGTGGTGTATCAGCCGCAGGTCGAGAGCTGGCAGGGCAACCAGATCCAGTTCCGCGCGGCCGTCGCCTTCCGCTCGGCGAGCGGCGATGCGCAGCACTACGGCGTGATCTGGGCCAGCGCGCGCACCGACGTGAACCGCGAGCTCCGCCAGGTCACGCTGAGCGATCTCGCGCTCACCCGCAGCAGCTTCCCGGGCGTGTCGGACGACGGCGCGGACTATCTCGCGGTCCTGCGCCAGGAGCTGCCGTTGCAGTCCCGGACGGTGTCGCTCGATCGGCTCGTGGCGTCGCTCTCGGCGAACACGTCCGCGTCGGCGCAGGGCGCGCCGGTGAAGAACGACGTGCCCCGCATCCTGGTGAGTCAGGTGCCGGCGATCCTGATCCCGGTGGACGGCAAGCCCGTGATGCGGGCGGTCGAGGGGCAGAGCCTGGAGCGCGTGATCAACACCCGAGCGCTGATCGCGCGCGTTCCCGGCGGCACGACTTACTACCTGCACGTGTACGACGGCTGGCTCTCGGCGGCCTCGCTCGACGGCCCCTGGCAGGCCGCCGCGGCGGCGCCGTCCGGCCTGGATGCGACGGCCGAGAGCCTGGGGAAGGAGGGCCTGGTCGACCTGCTCGACGGCGGCCGCGCCGACCCCAAGCCGTCGCTCGCTAACGGTGCTCCGGTCATCTACCTGAGTCAGGTCCCGAGCGAGCTGATCGTGCTCAAGGGTCCGCCCGAGACCACGCCGATTCCCGACACGGTGCTGCGCTGGTGCACGAACACCGCCTCGGACCTGATCTTCGACGAGGCGCACGCCAGCTACTACCTGCTCGTGTCCGGCCGCTGGTACCGGGCGGCCTCACTCGACGGCCCGTGGACCTACGTCGCGAGCGGCGACCTGCCGGGTGACTTCCGGAAGATCCCCCCCGAGTCTCCAGCGGGCGTCGTGCTCGCGTCGATCGCCGGCACGCCGCAGGCCCGCGAGGCGGCGATCGAGAACTCGATCCCGAACACCGGCACGATCTCGAGCGACGATCCGCCGCGTTTCGACGCCAGCTACGACGGCGAGCCGCGCTTCGCGCCGATCGCCGGCACGCCGCTGCAGTACGCCGTCAACTCACCGGCGCCCGTGATCCTCGTCGACCCTCACAGCTACTACGCACTGCGCGCCGGGGTCTGGTTCGCCGCGACCGGATCGTTCGGCCCGTGGGTCGTCGCGCGCAGCGTGCCGGCGGTGATCTACGCCATCCCCACGAGCTCCGCGCTGCACTACGTCACCTATGTGCACATCTACGGCGCGACCGACACGGAGATCTACACCGGCTACACCCCCGGGTATCTCGGGACGGTCGTGGAGCCCGACGGCGTGGTCGTCTACGGCACGGGCTACGCCTACCAGCCCTGGGTCGGGACGGTCTACTACCCGCCCCCGGTGACTTACGGGATCGCCGCGGTGCCCGTGTACGGCCCCGCGACCGGCTGGACCTACGGCTACGGCATGGGTCTGGCGACGGCCGCGGTCGTCGACTCCTGGGCCAGCCCCTACGCCTACTCCGCCGCATATCACGGCTACCCGTGCTGCGGCTCCGCCAGCGCCAACGTCTACGGTCAGTACGGCAACGTGAAGACCACCGGCACCACCACCTGGGCCACGACCTCGAACGGCACCATCGGGCAGAGCTCGGGCGGCACCTACCACAACCAGGCGACGGGCACGACCGGCAATTACAACGCGAACCGCAGCTACAACCCCTACACCGGGCAGGGCCAGCGCAGCTACAGCCGGTCGATCGACACGCCGGGCGGCGACACCGGCGACGTGTCTCGCAAGCAGACCTACAACGCGGCCACGGGAGCCGAGAGCTATTCGGGCTCCGAGTCCTACACGGGCCAGAAGGGCAACGAGGTGAGCCACAGCGAGAGTGTCTCGAGCCAGCCCGGAGAGCGGCCCTCGGTCGAGAGCTCGTCGTCGGTCACCAGCGCCCGCACCGGTCAGACGTACACGAGCCCCGGGGCCAACGATCACTACGCCGGGTCGGACGGCTCGGTGTACCGCCGCAACGGCGATGGCTGGCAGAGCAACTCCGGAGGCGGCTGGCAGGACTCACACGGCGACAACTCCTGGGCCAACCGCGAGGAGGCCGCACGCGGCGAAGGCGAGAATCGGGTCAACGGCATGCAGAACGCGGGCGGCGAGCGCGGCGGGGGCGAGGGCCACTGGGGCGACCACGACGGTGGTGGCGGCTTCGGCGACCGCTACGGCGGACGCGGCGGAGGCGGCTTCGGGGGCGGGCGTGGAGGTGGCGGCCGCCGCCGTTGAGCGCGCGCGGCGGAGGTACAATCCCGGCATGGACTTCACGTTCTCGCCAGCCGAGCTCGAGTACCGCGACCGCGCGCGCGCCTGGATCCGCGCGCACGTCCCCGCTTGGTGGAAGGACAAGGAAGGCGACGAGTTCGAGACCGAGGACTCGGTCTTCGACGGCACGCGCCGCTGGCACCAGGAGCTCTACGACGCGGGCTACGTGGGAGTCACCTGGCCCAAGGAGTACGGCGGCCAGGGCCGCACGCACGTGGAGAATGCGCTGCTCCAGGAGGAGCTCGTGCTCTCGGGCGCACCGCCGACCATCAACGGGCTCGGCATCGGTCTGTGCGGCCCGGCGATCGTCCACCACGGCAGCGAGGCGCAGAAGAAGCGCTTCCTGCGCCCGATGCTGCGCGCCGAGGAAATGTGGTGTCAGGGTTACTCGGAGCCGGGCGCCGGCTCCGACCTCGCGAACCTGCGCACCACGGCCGAGCTGCGCGGCGACCAGTATGTGGTGAACGGGCAGAAGATCTGGACGAGTCAGGCGCACCGCGCCGACTGGATCTTCTGTCTGGTGCGCACCGATCCGAAGGCCGACAAGCACGAGGGCATCGGATTCCTGCTGATCGACATGAAGACACCGGGCATCGAGGTCGCGCCGCTGGTGCAGATGACCGGGAACCGCGGCTTCTCGCAGTGTTTCTTCAAGGACGTGGTGGTGCCGGCCGAGAACCTGATCGGCAAGCCGACCCAGGGCTGGCAGATCGCGAACACCGTGCTCGGCTACGAGCGCGGTGCCTCGACTCTGTCGCGCTACGCGGGCTACCGGCGCGAGTTCGACCAGGTGGTAGCGAGCGCGCGCACGGCGCGCCGCGGCGGCCGGGCGGCCACGCAGGACCGACTCACGCGCCAGCGGCTCGCGCAGGCGTTCCTGGAGCTCGAGGTGCTGCGGCTGAACTCGCTGCGCTCGCTGACCGCGCTCGCCAACGGCCACAAGCCCGGCTCCGAGGCCAGCCTGCAGAAGCTCTACTACTCCGAGATGGGCCAGCGGCTCGCCACGCTCGGCAACGACCTGACCGGCGCATTCGGCCAGCTGCGCGGTGACTCGCCGCGCGCGCCCGAGGGCGGCCGCGCTGCGCAGCGCGAGCTGCAGTCGCGTGCGCCCACCATCTTTGCGGGCACGAGCGAGATCCAGCGCAACATCATCGCCGAGCGCGTGCTCGGGCTGCCGCGCCGCTAGTGCCGACCGCCTGGCAGCGCGACCTGGCCCAGGCACGCGCGGGCCTGGAGCGCTGGCTGCGCGCGAAGCTGCCCGGCGCCGGCGAGCTGCGGCTCTCGGAGCTTTCGGCGCCACAGGCCTCGGGCTTCTCGAACGAGACACTCCTGTTCGACCTGGACTGGACCGAGGGCGGACGGCGGCGCAGCGAGTCACTCGTGGTGCGCATCCAGCCCACGGGCTTCGCGGTGTTTCCCGAGTACGACATGCGCGTGCAGTTCGATTCGATGCGCCTCCTGGGCGCGGCGGGCATCCCGGTGCCGCGCGTGCTGTGGCTCGAGGCGGAAGACCAGAGCGTGTTCGGCGCGCCGTTCTACGTGATGGCCAAGGTCGAGGGCCGCGCCGCCACGGACCGGCCGCTCTACACCATGGAAGGCTGGCTCAAGGACCTGCCGCCCGCCGACCAGGCGCGCGTGTGGTGGGGCGGAATCGAGTCGATGGCCGCCATTCACAACCTGGACTGGCGCGCGCTCGGCTTCGGCTTCGTGGACAAGCCCGAGCTCGGCCACAGCGGGCTCGAGCAGCAGCTCGCCTACTACGAGCGCTACCTGCGCTGGGCCGCGCGCGGCAAGCCGCAGCCCACCGCCGAGGCCGCCTGGCAGTGGCTGCAGGAGAACAAGCCCCACGACGAGCCCGACTCACTGGTCTGGGGCGACGCGCGCATCGGCAACATCTTGTTCGAGCCCGACGGCACGAAGGTCCAGGCGGTGCTCGACTGGGAGATGGTCACGCACGGCAACGGAGAGGAGGACCTGGCCTGGGCGATCTTCCTCGACCGCCACCACAGCGAGGGCATCGGCGTGCCGCGCCTGCCCGGCTTCCCGAGCTACGAAGAGACCATCGCGCGCTACGAACAGCTCACCGGCCGCAAGACGCGCTGGCAGAAGTTCTACTCCGTGTTCGCGGGCTTCCGCTTCGCGGTGATCATGAGCCGGATCGCGCAGCAGATGGTGCACTACGGGGTCATGCCCGCCGACTCGACGTTCGAGACCAACAACACGGTGACTCAGCTCCTGGCGAAAGACCTCGGCCTGCCCGCGCCGAGCTAGTGAGAGCGGATGGCGCAGTCACACCGACACTTCGTTCCCGCGGCCGGCGCCGACTGGCTGCTGCCGTTCTACGATCCGTTCACGCGGCTCCTGGGCACGCGCGGCGCGCAGCAGGAGCTGGTCACTCAGGCCCGGCTCGCGCCCGGACAGCGCGTGCTCGACCTGGGCTGCGGCACGGGCGCGCTCTCGCTCGTGGCCAAGCGCCTGGAGCCCGCGATCGAGCTGGTGGCGCTCGACCCCGACGAGAAGGCCCTGGCCCGGGCCGAGCGGAAAGCGGCGCAGGCCGGCGTCGCGATCGCGTTCGAGCAGGGCTTCGGCGACTCACTGCCGTTCCCCGACGCGAGCTTCGAGCGCGTGATCTCGTCGTTCGTGTTCCACCACTTCGAGAGCGCCGAGAAGCCGGCCGTGCTGCGCGAGCTGCGGCGCGTGCTGCGCGCGGGCGGGTCACTGCACGTAGTCGACTTCGCAGGCACGGGTCACGGTCTGGGTGCCCTGCTCGCGAAGCTGGTCCACCGCGAGCAGAGCCTGCGCTCGAACGCCGAGGACGGCCTGGCGCGGCTCATGCGCGAAGCCGGCTTTCGCGAGGCCGCGCAGGTCGGCGCGCGCGGGTCGCTGCTCGGCGAGCTCGGCTACTACTGCGCGCGCGTGTGAGTGAGCTGCCGTGATCGCGGGCGCCCGCTACGCGCACACGAACCTGATCGCCGTCGACTGGCGCGCGCTCGCGGCCTTCTACGGCGAGGTGTTCGGCTGCGTGCTCGTGCCGCCCGAGCGCGACCTCGCGGGCCGGGACCTGGAAGCGGGCACCGGCGTCGCCGGCGCGACGCTGCGCGGCGTGCACCTGCGCCTGCCGGGTCACGGCGAGCGCGGGCCGACGCTCGAGATCTACAGCTACGGCGCCCACACCGACCCGGCCGGCGCGCCGTGAACCGGCCCGGCCTGGCGCACCTGGCGTTCGAGGTCGACGACGTGCCTGCGGCGCGGCGCGAGGTGCTGGCGCGCGGCGGCTCGGCGCTGGGCGAGGTGGTCACGCTCTCGTACGCGAGCGGCGCGCGCGTCACCTGGTGCTACGTGACCGACCCCGAAGGCAACGCGATCGAGCTCCAGTCCTGGCGCTAGCTCGGGCGCGAGGGCCAGCGGATCGTCATCACCAGTGACTCCTCGATGGCGCGGAACGAGTGCGCGATGCCGGGTCCGAATGCCACGAAGTCGCCCTCCCGCTCGAGCACGACCTCCTCGCCGGGGAAGAGCACGGCGAAGCGGCCGCGGATCAGGAGGTTCAGCGTGCGCACCGGGCCCGGCGGCGACCACTCGGGCCGGGTCTCGCCCGCGGCGTGCGTGGTCCACTTCACCTCGACGTCCCGGCTGTGCAGCGGCTCGTCGCCCGGCACGAAGTGACCGAGAAACCAACCGCGGTAGTCCCGCGCCACGACCGCTGCGTTGCCGCTGAAGGGTGCGCCCGGAGCTCGTTTCATTCGTGCCTCGCTGGATGTGCGAGGCAGAACCCCGCGCCGTGAAGGGCGCAGCTCGAGTCCTCGCGATGGGGTTGGCGCCGCAGCGGCAACGCCCCGGAGGGTCGAGCTGCGAAGAGTCGACGCAGCTGTGACTCTCCGTATTCGCTGCGCGCGCCCGCGCAGTGGAACACCCCGACGGGTCCCTGGAATTCGGCGCGGTCGCCGTCGGCGTCCCGCCGCACCAGCAGCATGAAGCCGACGCCCAGGTTCGGCTGGCCGATGCCCACGGTGAGCGGCAGGAGCAGCCGCCCGCCGGGCAGGAGTGAGTCGAGCCAGGCGGGCAGGATCTCGGTGGCGCCCGCATTCACGAAGATCGCGTCGAAGCTCTGGCCGGTGAGACTGGCGCCGTCGCCTGAGACGATCTCCACGTCGTCGCGGCCGGCCAGGTTGTGGCGCGCGCGCTCGGCCAGGCTCGGGTCGAGCTCCACGCCCAGCGCCCGCCCGCCAGGCCGCAGGGCTTCGGCCGCGATCGCCGTGTAGTAGCCCACGCCGCAGCCCACGTGCAGGAAGCGCTCACCCGCGCGGAGCTCGAGTGAGTCGAGCCAGCGCAACAGCGCCGCCGGCTCGCCGTTGTTGAGCCGTCGCTCCGCGTCGAGCGCGACCAGCACGTTGTCGTAGAGCTCCGCCGGGTCCGAGGTCTCGCGGTAGCCGCGCCCCAGGTCGGCGACCGTGAGCAAGCGCCACGGGGGCGGGCCGAGGAACTCCTCGCGCGGGACCCGTGACAGCCCCCGCAGCAGGGCCGGCGAGCGCAGACCCGCGAGCGCGCGGATCCGCTCGGCGTAGCCGTCGCGGGCGCGCGCGAGCTTCTCCATGCGCCGAGCCTAGCCGAAAGCCAATCTTGGACTCGAGTCCAAATTCCGTTAGACTCGGGTCCAATGATTTCCGGGCCCCGCGCGCAGAGCAAGAGCCGGCAGCGCGAGCGGATCCTCGACGCGGCCCGCTCGCTGTTCGCCGAGCGCGGCGTCGAGCCGGTCACGATGGCCGACGTGGCGCTCTCGGCCGGGGTGGCCCGCGCCACGGTCTTCAACTACTTCGCATCGAAGTACGCGCTGGTCGAGGCGATCACCGACGACGTGGTCGCGTACTTCCAGGGCATGCTCGAGAATGCGCTCGCCGACCGGGTGACTCCCACGCCCGCGATCGTGCGCGCGCTGTTCTCCCACATGGGTGCGGGCATCGAGGCCTACCGGGGCTTCTATCGCGGCGTGTTCCGCGAGATCGCGCGCATCAGCGTCGGCCTCGACGAGGGGCTGGCCGCGCGGCGCACGCGGGAAGTCACTTCGGCCCAGCTCGTGCGGCTCATGGAGCGTGGGCTCGCGCGCGGCGACCTGCGGCCAGTGGCGCCGGCCGTGGACCTGGCGCGCGCGTTCGAGAGCCTGAGCAACGGCACGATCATCGGCTGGCTGTACGACGAGCAGAGTGACTCGCTGCGCCAGCGCATGGAGCGCGCCGCCGAGATCTTCCTCGCGCCCGTGGCGGCCTCCCGCTTCGCCGGACGGCCGCGCCGCCTGGTCGCGCTCGCCGCGCCGCCCCAGGACCCCACCGGCGACACCCCCGGGAAGCGCGCGCGGCGGGCGCCGCGCCGCGCCAAGGAGACGAAGTGACTGCCATTCCGTTCCGTTCCCCACAGGCGAGCCGGATGCGCTGGCGCACGGCGCTGGGCGCCCTGCAGGCGCTGCTGCGCGACCCCGACGACACGGCGCGCGCGGTCGACGTGATCCTGGCGATCGGCGGGCGCGACTTCGAGCGCACGCTGCGCCGCTTCGCGGCCAGCCCCGCCGGGCGCGCGCTGCTCGCCGAGCAGCCCTCGCTCGCGGCGGCGCTCTCCGACCAGGCGGCGCTCGCGCGCTTGTCCCCCGACAGCCTCGGGCGCGCGTATCTCGACTATCTCGCCGACACGGGCTTCCGCACCACGGGTCTCATCGACCTGCAGCACGAGACGCGCCGGCGCTGGCAGGCGCAGCACGGCCTGCCACCGCTCGATCCGGTGCGCAACTGGTTCGCCGACCGGATCGGGCTCGTGCACGACCTGGCCCACGTGGTCACGGGCTACGGCACCGACGATCTCGGCGAAGCCACGCTCCTGGCGTTCAGCCAGGGTCAGAGCGGTGGCCGGGCCAACGCCCTGCTCACCGCGGGCGCGTTCTTCGAGGTCTTCCGCTCGCGCGGGCGGCCCTGGCTCCGCTACGTGACGCGCGCCTATCGGCGCGGCCGGCGCGCCGAGTCACTCGTGGCGCTGCCCTGGGAGGAGATGCTGCCCATGCGCCTGTCCACGGTGCGACGGCTCGCCGGGCTCGGTCAGCCGGAGGAAGCGCACCCCGGCGGGATCTGGCGCGGCCAGCGCTTCCACAAGACCGGACGTCAAGTCACTGAGTCGGCTTGAGCTGCTGGCGCACGCGCTCGGACAGCGCGGCGACCTCCGTGCGCCCCCCGCGCGGCGCCCCCGGCCACTCGCCCAGGCGCATGGCCCAGTACTCGCGCGGCGTGCCCGGATAGCGCGGCGCGAGCCACAGGTGCAGGTGCGGCACGTGCGCGCCCAGCACGAACAGGTACACGTGCTCGGCGCCCTCGCTCGTGCGCAGCGCGGCGGCGAGCCGGCTCGCCAGCCAGCCCACGCGCTCGGCCTCGGGCCGGGTCAGGTCACCGAAGCCCTCGACGCAGCGCCTGGGCTCCACGAACAGCGTGCCCAGATACACGTCCGCTCCGGAGTCCGGCATGGCCATGTGACTGGCGTAGACCAGGTCGTCCTGGTAGATCGCCCCGCCGGGAATGTCGACCTCCCCGCGGTGCTTCCGGCATACGAAGCAGTCCGACACCTCGACAGGATAGGATGCATTCCAGCGCGTGATGAAGAGCGAGCCGGACGGACGATGGGCGGGCGCCGGCTATGCCGTGGCCGCATACGGCTGGTGGGGCCTCGCGCCCGCCTACTGGAAGCTCTTGTCCGACGTGCCGTCGCTCGAGGTCGTGGCCAGCCGGGTGGTGTGGTCACTCGTGTTCACGGTGCCGCTCGTGTTGGGGCTCGGGCGCGCAGGCGAGCTGCGCGAGGTCCTGGGCGACCGGAAGCGCCGGCTCGCCCTGTGCGGCTCCGGCGCGCTGATCGCCGTGAACTGGGGGATCTTCATCTGGGCGGTGCAGGTGGGCAGGATCGTCGAGGCGAGCTTCGGCTACTTCCTGAATCCTCTGGTCAGCATCGCCCTGGGCGTGGTCTTCCTGGGTGAGCACATGAAGCGCTCGCAGCTCGCGGCACTGGGGCTGGCGGCGGCGGGCGTGGGGGTGCTGGGCGCCGGGACCGGCGCTGCGCCGTGGATCCCGCTGGCGCTCGCCGGCTCCTTCTCGCTGTACGGGCTGCTGCGCAAGCTGACTCGCGTCTCGTCCCTGGTGGGACTCACGATCGAGACGGCGCTGATCGCGCCGGGGGCGCTGGCGTTCCTGGGTTGGGGCGCTGCGCACGGGCAGAGTCACATTCTGGGCGGTGAGTCGCGCACGTCGCTCCTGCTGGCGCTCTCCGGCGTGGTGACGGCGTTCCCGCTCATGTGGTTCGCGCGCGCGGCGCGGCGCCTGCCGCTGTCGACGCTCGGCTTCATCCAGTATCTCGCGCCCACGCTCTCGGCGGTGCTCGCGGTCGCGTTCTACGGCGAATCGTTCGGCGAGGCGCGCGCGGTCGCGCTGCTGCTGATCTGGACGGGGATCGCGGTCTTCTCGCTCGACTCCGCTAGAGCGCCGCGGCGCGCGATTCCGGAGCCGATCGCAGTGCCTCCAAAGTGACTCCCGCCAGGATCAGCCCCGCGCCCAGGAGCGCGAGCGGGCCGACCGGCTCGGAGAGCAGCGCGCGCGCCGCCAGGAGCCCGATCAGCGGCTGAACGAAGATGAACGCCGCCATGGTGCCCGCGCTGATCGAGCGCAGCGCCCAGTTCCATGCCAGCGGCCCGATCGCGTTGGAGGTCAGCGCGAGGAGCGTGAGCCAGCCGAGCTCGGGCAGCGCGCGCCCCAGGTCGATCGGCTCGCCCACGGCCAGCACGAGCAGGAGCGGGATCGACAGCACGAGCGCCCAGAGCGACACGCGGCCAGGATCATGGCGCTCGAGCAGCGGCTTGGCCGCCAGCGTGTAGATCGCCCAGGAGAGGTGACCCGCCGCAATCAGCGCGTCGCCGAGCGGGTCGCCGAGCTCCGGGCGCACGCCGCCCTGGGCCACGATGCACAGCGCTCCCACCGTGCCCAGACTCACCGCGAGCAGCCGCCAGGAAGTGAGTCGCTCGCGCAAGAACACCGCCCCGCCGATCAGGATGCCGATCGGCTCGAGCGGCGAGAGCAGCGCGCCGTTGGTGCCGCTCGAGCGCGCGATGCCGTGGGCCAGAAGAACCTGCGGCAGCGCGAACCCCGCCCACGACACGGTGAACAAGAGCAGCCAGTCGCGCCGCGAGAAGGGCCGTCGCGGCAGTGCCGCCGGGTCACTCGAGCGCACGAGCTTCGAGAGCGCGAACAGCACGCCCACGCCGATCAGCTGGCGCGCGGCCACCATGCTCCACGGCCCGAGCCCGACGAGCGCGAGCTTGGTGAGAATGGGCGTGATTCCGCCGCAGGTCTGCGCCAGGACCACGGCGAACAACACGGCAGGCGACATCCGCGCGAGCTTACCGGACCAGCGAGCCGAGCGAGGGCCGCCCTGAGCGAGGCGTGCAAGCGGCGGAGCCGCGCGCAGTGAGCCGCAGGCGAACGTAGTCTATAAGGAGGGAATGCCGGAAGCTTGCAAGGCCAGGAGATCGTGCGCGACCAGCACCGTGGCGCCGTGGTCGCGCTCCAGCTCCTGCAGGAAGCGGCGCAGCGTGTCGAGGCGCTGGGTCGCCTCGGGCACGAGCAGCACGCTGTACATGCGCGGCTTGGGCACGTTGTGGCGGATGCCGTCGATGTTGTTCGCGATGTCGCCGGCCAGGATCCAGGTCTTCACCGAGTCACCCGTGCGCACGTGTGCCACGAACACCTGCGAGCCGGGCGTGTGGCCGGCCGCCGCGAAGAACGAGAGACCCGGGAAGCCGCGGATGCCGAGCAGCGGCCCGCCTTCGACCGTGCGCTGGTCGAGACACTTCGCCGCGTCGAGCAGGCGCAGCCCCGGTCGCGTGGTGTAGTTCGACTCTTCGCTCCACAGCCGCCCGAGATACACCGGGATCGGACCCGGGTGCAGCCGGCACAGCTCGGTCACTCCTTCGGTGTGATCGGTGTGCTCGTGCGTGAACGAGATACCGCCCACGCGCTCGAGCGCGGCGCCGAGCTTCTCGGCGATCGAGCCGTGGGTCTGCATGGGGCTCGCGCCGATCAACAGCTCGCTCGGCCGGCCGAAGTCCTTCGCCGCCGCGGGGTCCATGCCCAGGTCGACCAGGAAGATGCGGCCGTCCGCCCACTCGAGCACGAACGACGGCAGCCCCAGCACGTAGGGCGCGGTCGGATTCGGGTCGAGCTTGGCCTCGAGCACCGCGCTGCGCGGGACCTTCTGATCGGCCGTGTTCCAGTACGAGAGCTTGACCGGCAGGTCGGCCGTGGGATCGAAGTCCATCACGTCTTCGGCCGAGGGCAACGGCGGTGCGATGCGCACGATGGCACGTTTCGCGAGGAACAGGCCGATCGCGACATACAGGACGGCCGCGAGCACCAGTGACACGAGGCCCAGAACGATACGGCGCAACATTTCGCGCCCGAGTGTAGCCCCACGGCGCGCGCTCCGAATAGTCGACAGACTCGCGCGACGGGAGGTGGCGATGGCCGGCTTGACGCTGGTGTACCAGGACGACGCAGTCCGGATCTACTGGCACGAGGAACACGCGTACTACATGTCCGACTGGCAGCCGGTGTTCCGCAAGGGAGCCGACCTGCGCCGGGCCTACCAGGCGTGCGTCGACGCCGCGAAGACGCGCCGCGGCGCCTTCTGGCTGATCGACTCCAGCAAGTTCACGGTGGTCGACCAGGCCGACGTGAAATGGATCGAGGAGACCTTCTGGCCCGAGTTCGTGCGCGCGGGCGCGACCTACGCGGCGGTGATTCCCCCGCAGAAGGAAGTCTCGAAGATGTCCGCGAGCCGCTCGGCCAAGAAGGCGATCCAGAAGGGCGGCTTCGAGGTGACCGTACACGCGAGCCGCGCCGAGGCCGAGGCGGCCCTGCTCGAGCGGCGCGGGAAGCACGGAGGCGACTGACCATGGCCGGACTCACGCTCGTGTATCAGGACGACATCGTGCGGATCCACTGGAACGAGGACCACCAGTACTACCTGTCCGAGTGGCTCCCGGTGTTCCGCAAGGGCGCCGACCTGCGCCGTGCCTATCAGGCCTGCATCGACGCCGCGAAGGCGCGTCCCGGCGCGCTGTGGCTCGCCGACGCGAGCAAGTTCGCGGTGATCGATCCGGGCGACGTGAAGTGGATCGAGGGCTGGTTCTGGCCCGAGTTCATCCGCGCCGGCGCCGTCTACGAGGCCGCGGTCGCGCCCGAGAAAGAGGTCTCGAAGATGTCGGCCAACCGCTCGGTGGAGAAGATGCTGAAGAGCGGCGGCTTCGAGATCAGCGTGCACACGAATCGCTCCGAGGCCGAGAAGGCCCTGATCGCCTGGCGCAAGAAGCACCGGCCCGACGCGTGACTACGCCGCGCGCTTGTTCGTGAGCAACAGGTCGAGATAGCGGACCACGCCGGCGCGGTCGGTGCCGGCGTGCAGCACGCTCTCGAGCACGAAGTCGCTCGCGTCCATGAGCTGGAGGAGATCGAGGAAGCGGTAGCTGCCCGCGAAGCGGCGCTGCACCGAGGTCTCTGCGACCACGAAGCGCGTCTCGCGCAGCGTGCTCTCCGCGCCGCGCAGGATCTCGAGCTCGTAGCCTTCCGCGTCGATCTTCAGCCCGAAGGGGGGCCGCAGCGAGTGACGCTCGACCAGCGCGTCGAGCGTCGTCACAGGCACGCGGCGGCGTTCGATCCGGCCGCCCGTGCGCGTGAGCTCGGTGCGCGCGAGCGCCGAGCTGCGCGTCGGTGCGTCGAGCTCGACGTTGAGCTCCAAGGTCCCGGAGCCGGCGCCGAGCGCGGTGAGCGTGTAGCTCCCTGGGCGCTGCGTGAGAATTCTCTTGATTGCCGCCTCGTACTCCGCGACCGGGTCCACCAGGAACAGCTCGGCCTTCGGCGCAGTGGCGTAGAACTCCGGCGTGCCCCAGGCGCAGCCCACGTCGATCAGCGTCGAAACGCCGCTCGCGGCGCGCCCCACGCGCCAGCCCGCAGGCCGCGCGCGAGTGAGTCGCACGCCGAGCGGCCGAAGCACGCGGTTGACGAGCTCTGCCGCTGACATGGGGCGAGGCTAGCGCACGACCCCAGTCAGTGAATGTGACGAAACGCCCGTGTCTCTCACTTTCGAGACACGAGAACGTGTTTCAGGTCACAACTCGGGCGGAAGGTGCTTCACGCGCGCGACGGGCTTGGGCGCGAGCTTCTGCCCGCGCGCGGGAATGCCCGCGAACTCGAGCTCGCCCAGGTCGAAATCGGACTCCTTCTGGCGCTGCCGCTTCTGCGCGACGAACTGGAAGTGGACCTTGCCGAAAGGGCCGTCGCCCTCGAGCAAGAGGTCGATCTTCCCCTTGTCGTCCTTGAAGAAGCGGTACTCCTTGTCGTGGATGAACGACTCGATGTGCACGCGCTTGCCGTAGGCGTTGCGCTCGGCGTCGCGGTACACGAGCGTGAAGTCCTTGCCTTTCTCGGGCTCGAACACGCCGACATACAGCACCTTTCGCGGCAGGAGCACCTTCTTGGGTGGTGCCATGATGCGGTAGGTGCCGTCGCTCGAGACCGCGAGCACGCGGTCGTACTCGGTGACTTGCAGCGCGTGCTCCGAGCCGCGCACGTCGGAGCCGAAGAAGCCGGACTCCTCGTCGTAGGACAGCTTGATGTTGGCCGTGGCGACGGCCTTCTTGTCGACCTCTTCGATCGACGTGATCTTCGTGCGCCGCTTGTACTGCTCGCCGTACTTCTCGAGCAGTGACTCGAGCCAGGCGATCACGGTCTTGGTCAGCTGCTTCAGCTTCTTGCGCGTGGCCTCGAGCTCGCCCTCCACGCCCGCGAGCTCTTCCTTGTGCTTCTCGATGTCGTAGGCCGAGATGCGCCGGATGCGGATCTCGAGCAGCCGCTTCACGTCGTCTTCGACCATGGGCCGGACGAACTGGCGCTTGAACTCTGCCATGCCGGTCATGACCGCGTCGTTCACCCGCTCCTCGGTCTTGGCGGTCTCGATCTTCTTGTAGACGCGGTTCTCGATGAAGATGCGCTCGAGGGTGAGCCAGTGCTGGCGGTCGACGAGCTTGGTCTCTTCGTGCTCGAGCTCGGCCTTGATCTGCTTCTTGAGCCGCTCGGTGGCGTCCTCGAGCACCTCGGCGGTGGTCATCTCCACCGGCTTCTCGTCCCGGATCACGAGCAGCGACGACTGCAGCGAGACTTCGCAGTCGGTGTAGGCGTAGAGCTGCGGAATCACTTCCTCGGCGTACACGCCGCGCGCCAGCGACAGCTCGATCTCGACCTTGTCGGTGGTGAAGTCCTCGATGCCGCTGATCTTGACGCGACCCTTCTGCGCCGCGGTCTCGATCGACGCGATGAGTGACTCGGTGGTGGTGCTCCACGGGATCTCGCGGATCACGACCGTCTTGTCGCCCTTGGCCTCGATGCGCGCGCGGACCTTCACCTTGCCGCGGCCCTTGTCGTACTCCGACACGTCCATCAGGCCGCCGCTCTGGAAGTCGGGGTAGAGCCGGTAGCGCTCGCCCTGCAGGATGGCGATCTGCCCGCGCAGCAGCTCCACGAAGTTGTGGGGCAGGATGCGCGTGGCCATGCCGACGGCGATGCCCTCCACGCCCAGCATCAGCACCACGGGCAGCTTCGCGGGCAGGAACACCGGCTCGAGCCGGCGGCCGTCGTAGCTCGGCGAGTACTCGGTCAGGTTCGGGTTGAAAAGCGTGTCGCGCGCGAGCGGAGTGAGTCGACACTCGATGTAGCGCGGCGCCGCAGCCTCGTGACCCGTGACCGGGTTCCCGAAGTTGCCCTGTCGCTCGATGAAGTAGTCCTTGGTCGCCAACACGACGAGCGCGTCGCCGATCGACGCGTCGCCGTGTGGGTGCAGCTTCATGGTCTCGCCGATGACGTTCGCGACCTTGTGGAACAGGCCGTCGTCCATCTCGTACAGCGTGTGCAGGATGCGCCGCTGCACCGGCTTGCAGCCGTCGCGCAGGTCGGGCAGCGCGCGGTCGAGGATGGTGTAGCTCGCGTACTCCAGGAAGTTCCGCTTCATCAGCGGTGCGAGGTTCGACATGACGCGCCCCCTCAGCTCACGTCGAGGACGAGATTCTCGACGATGTAGTCACGCCGTGCGGGCGTGTTCTTGCCCATGCAGAACTCGAGGCTGGAAGACACTTCGTGCTGGTTGGCGATCGATACCGGCACGAGCCGCATGTCGGCGCCGATGAACTGGCCGAACTCGTTGGGCGAGATCTCGCCCAGGCCCTTGAAGCGAGTCACTTCCGCGCCCTTGATGTCTTCCATGGCGCGGTCGCGCTCCTTCTCGCTGTAGCAGTAGCGGGTGTCCTTCTTGTTGCGCACGCGGAACAGCGGCGTCTCGAGGATGTACAGGTGGCCCTTCTGCACCAGCTCCTCGAAGTAGCGCAGGAAGTAGGTCATGAGGAGATTCCGGATGTGCATGCCGTCGACGTCGGCGTCGGTGGCGATCACCACGCGGTTGTAGCGCAGCCCGTCGAGGCCGTCCTCGATGCCGAGCGCGCGCATCACGTTGTACAGCTCCTCGTTCTTGTACACCGCGTCGCGCTGCAGGCCGTAGGTGTTGAGCGGCTTGCCCTTCAGCGTGTAGATCGCCTGCGTGTGCACGTCGCGTGAGCTGATCATCGGCCCGCCGGCCGAGTTGCCCTCGCACAGGAAGATGGTCGACTCCTCGCGCCGCGCGTCGAGCAGCTCGTTGTAGTGCGCCTTGCAGTCGACGAGCTTCGGAATGCGGATCGCGACCGACTTCGCGCGCTCGCGCGCCTGCTTCTTGATCGCCGACAGCTCCTTGCGCAGTCTCTCGTTGGCCTTGATCTTCTCGATCAGCGCCTCGGCCGCCTGCGTGTTGCGGTGCAGCCAGAGGATCACCTGCTCCTTCACTTCCTTGGTGATCCACGGCTTCACGTCGGTCGAGCCGAGCTTGTTCTTGGTCTGTGACTCGAAGACGGGGTCCTGGATCTTCACCGCCACGGCACCGACCAGGCCGTCGCGCACGTCTTCGCCCGCGAAGTCCTTGCCGGCGAACTCGTTCACCCCGCGCAGCAGACCCTCCCGGAACGCGGCCTGATGCGTGCCGCCGTCGTTCGTGAACTGGCCGTTCACGAAGCTGAAGTAGTTCTCGCCGTACTGGTGCGTGTGGGTGAACGCGAACTCGAGCCGATCGAGCTTGCAGTGCAGGATCTCGTAGACCGCCGGCTCCTCGCCGATCTCCTTGGCCAGGAGGTCCGCGAGCCCGCCGGCGCTCTTGAAGGTCTTGCCGTTGTAGCTGAGCGCGAGCCCGGTGTTGAGATAGGCGTAGTACCAGAGCCGGTCGCCGATCAGCTCGTCGTTCCAGTGAGTCGTCTTGAAGATGACGGGGTCGGGCGTGAAGCGCACCAGCGTGCCGTCCGGCTCGTCGGCGCCCTTGCCCTGCTTGTCCGACGTGAGCTTGCCCTGCTTGAAGCTGGCGCGGCGGAACTTGCCCTCGCGCCACGAAGTCACTTCGAAGCTCGCCGAGAGCGCGTTCACGGCCTTGGTGCCCACGCCGTTCAGGCCGACCGAGAACTGGAACACGTCGTCGTTGTACTTGCCGCCGGTGTTGATCTGCGAGACACACTCGACGACCTTGCCCAGCGGGATACCCCGGCCGAAGTCGCGCACCGAGACCGTGTCGCCTTCGCGCACGATCTCGATCTTCTTGCCGTGACCCATGATGAACTCGTCGACCGAGTTGTCGATCACTTCCTTGAGCATCACGTAGACGCCGTCGGCGGGGTGCGTGCCATCGCCGATCCGGCCGATGTACATGCCCGTGCGCAGGCGAATGTGCTCGAGCGCGTCCAACGTCTGGATCGTGCTCTCGTCGTACGCTACGGGCTTGCGCCCACCCTTGCGGTCGCCGTCGGCGGCCATCGTCTCTCCTCGGGGGTGGCTGGACGATCGAAGACCGCGGGCGATGCGTCAAGGACGCCGCGCACCTGGTCTAAGATTCTCCTGTGACTCGCTGCCGCTTCGCGCCGACGACTTCGGGCCCGGCCCACCCCGGAACGCTGCTGGCGGGGCTCCTGGCCTGGCTCGACGCGCGCTCCCGTGGCGCGCGCTTCACGCTGCGGCTCGAGGACGTCGACCCGGAGCGCTGCACGCCCGAGTCGGCCGAGGACATGCGCGCCGCCCTGCGCTGGTTCGGCCTGGACTGGGACGCCGAGGAGCTCCAGAGTCACCACCGGCCCGCGCACGAAGCGGCGCTCGACCGCCTGGCCGCGGCGGGCCTCTTGTACCCGTGCGCGTGCAGCCGCAGTGAGATCGCACGCGCGGGCACGCGCGCCGCGGACGGCGGCTGGCGCTACACCGAGCGCTGCCGCGAGAAGTCACTCCCGGCCGGAGGCTGGCGCGCGGCCGACGCGACGCTGCGCTTCCGCGTGCCGGACGGGCGCGTGGAGCTGCGCGACGAGAGCGGCCTCGACCTCTCGCAGGACGTGCGGCGCGAGATGGGCGACCCGGTGCTGCGCCGGCGCGACGGCGCGATCGCCTATCACCTGGCCGCGGTCGTGGACGACGGGCGGGGCGGCATCAGCCGCATCGTGCGCGGGCGGGACCTCGCGAGCGCGAGCGCGACTCACGTGCTCCTGCAGCGCGCGCTCGATCTGCCGACCCCGAGCTATCGCCACCACTTCCTGTTTCTCGAGCGCTCGGGCGAGAAGCTCGCCAAGCTGCACGGCGCGGTCGGGTGGCGCGAGCTGTCGGCCGAGGCGTCGGCCGTCGACCTGCGCGCGCAGATCGCCGGCTTCGCGGGCCTCGACCTCGCACGCCCGTTCGACTGGAGCGCGGTGCGCAGCGACGACCTCGTGCTCGAGTGGCGGGACCGGCGTCTCCGCGCGGCGGGGTAAGCTCGCGCCATGAGACCCACGCTGCGCTTCGGTGTCGCCTACGACTTCCGCAACCCGCCCGACTCCGGGATCCCGAACCCATTGCTCTACGCCCAGACGCTCGAGCAGGTCGCGCTCGCCGACCAGCTCGGCTTCGACCTGGTGTGGCTCACCGAGCACCACTTCGTGGACGACGGGTATCTGCCCTCGTTCACGGCCGTCGCGGGCGCGTTCGCTGCGCGCACTTCGCGCATCCGCATCTCGACCGACGTGGTGCTCGCGCCCTTCCACCATCCGCTGAAGCTCGCCGAGGACCTGTGCGTGCTCGACAACCTGTCCGGCGGGCGCATGGAGCTGGGCGTGGGCATGGGCTACGCGCCGCACGAGTTCCGCGCGTTCGGCATTCCGCAGGCCGAGCGAGTGTCTCGCACCGAGGAAGCCGTACAGATCCTGAAGCAGGCGCTGGTCGGCGAGCCCGTGCGTTTCCAGGGCAAGCGCTTCCGGATCGACGGCGTGCCCGTGTTTCCCAGACCCGCGCAGCCCGGCGGGATTCCGCTCTGGCTCGCGGCGCAGAGCGAGGCGGGCGCGCTGCGCGCCGCGCGCTTCGGCGTGAACCTCTTGCCGCAGGGCAGCGCAGCGCAGACGATCGAGCCCTGGCGGCGCGAGCTGCGCGCTCGGGGCGCCGACCCAGACGCCCGGCGCATCGGCATCATCCGCTCCTGGCTCGTGACCGACGACCCGGAGCGCGACTGGCCCCCGTTCCGCGCCGCCGAGAGATACCGGATGGTCCACTATGGAAACTGGGCGAGCGAGTCACGCGAGAAGGTCGCCGCCTTCAACGACCCGGGACGCATTCCCCAGACCTACATGACGGGAAACGCGGAGAAGTGCGCCGAGCAGGTCGTCGAGTTCGTGCAGAAGTTCGGAGTCACCGACCTCGTGGGCTGGGCCGCCCCGCCCGGAATCCTGCCGGAGCGCACCCACGGGAACCTGGAGCGCTTCGCGCGTGAAGTGATTCCGCGCGTGCGCGCGCGCTTCGCG
>DATKAO010000192.1 GCA_035498015.1 Myxococcota bacterium | reverse complement strand
GACATCATGATGACTTGGCGCGCGACTTCGCCCTTCTCGAGCGCCGCGAAGGCGTCGTTCACGTCGGCGAGCTTGATGCGTTTGGAGACCAGGTCGTCGAGGTTGAGCTTGCCCGCGAGATACATGTCGACGTACTTCGGCATGTCGGTGCGGAAGCGGTTCGAGCCCATGCTCGAGCCCTGGATCTTCTTCTCGAACAGGAAGTCCACGCCCGGCAGCTCCACCTTCTGGCCCAGCGGGATCATGCCGATCACGGTCGCGGTGCCGCCGTTCTTCAGCATGCCGAACGCCTGCTCCGCGGCGATCTTGAGCCCGATGGCCTCGAACGAGTAGTCGACCCCGCCGCCGGTCAGGTCCTTCACCTGCTGGACCGGGTCACCCTTCTTCGGATTCACGGCGTCGGTCGCGCCCATCTTGCGCGCGAGCTCGAGCTTGGAGTCGAGCATGTCGACCGCGATGACGCGGCCCGCGCCCGCGATCGACGCGCCCTGCACGGCCGAGAGACCCACGCCGCCGCAGCCGATCACCGCCACGGTCGCGCCGGGCGGGACCTTGGCGGTGTTGAACACCGCGCCCACGCCGGTGGTGACTCCGCAGCCGATCAGCGCCGCGCGGTCGAGCGGCATGTCCTTGGTGATCTTCACGATCGCGTTCTCGTGCACCAGCATCTGCTCGGCGTACGAGGACAGGTCGAGGAACTGCCACACCGGCTTCCCGCCCTGCGAGAGGCGCGGCGGGTCGGTGTGCTTGCGCCGCGTGTCGACCTTGGTGCACAGCGCCGGCCGGCCCGAGAGACAGAACTCACAGTGACCGCAGAACACCGACAGACAGGTGATCACGTGGTCGCCCGGCGCCACGTAGCGCACCTCGGAGCCCACCTGCTCGACCACGCCCGCCGACTCGTGACCCAGCACCGCGGGCATGGGGTACATGTACGAGCCGTTCTGGAAGTGCAGGTCGCTGTGACACACGCCCGCGGCGACGGTGCGCACCAGCACCTCGTGCGGACCCGGCTTCGAGACCTCGATGTCTTCGATCACCAGCGGCTTCTTCACTTCTCGCAGCACTGCGGCCTTCATGAGCTCCTCCCGGACGTTGGCTCGTCGAGGGACGGATTCTCCCTTCTGTGCCGCGCCGGGTCAAAGGGCGCGAGCCCGGGCGGGCGCCGCCCGTCGAGAATCTCGTCGGCGAGCGCCGCGCCGGTGAGCGCAGCGAGCAGGATGCCGTTGCGGAAGTGGCCGGCGGCGAGCCAGGCGCCGGCGACGCCCGGTGCGGGTCCGATCAGCGGAAGCTCGTCGGGGCTGCCGGGCCGAAGACCCGCCCAGACCCGGAGCAAGGTCGCGGCGCGCAGCTCGGGCACCAGCGCGAACGCACCCGCGAGCAGACCCGCCGCGCCGGCGGCCGTGGGCCGTGCGTCGAAGCCGGCGTGCTCCACGGTGGCGCCGACGCGCAGCTCGCCGTCGGGCCGGGGCACGAGATAGGCGTCGTCGCTCCACAGGATGGGCCCCCCGCGCCGGCCCGCGGCGTCGAGCGCCAGCATCTGGCCCTTCACCGGAGTCACCGGCACGGCCACGCCGAGCCAGTCGCCCGCGCGGGCCGCCCATGCGCCCGTACACAGGATGGTGTCATGCGCGGGAAGCTCTCCGGCGGCGGTGCGCACGCCGGTGACTCGCGCGCCGGCGCGCACCAGGCCCATCACCTCGACGCCCGTCTCGATGCGCGCCCCGCGGCGGGCGGCCGCTCCCGCGTACGCGCGCGTGAGCCGCGCCGGGTCGACGTGGCCCTCGCGCGCCGAGTGCACGGCGCCCGCGAAGCTCCGTCCGATGCCGGGCTCGAGCTTGCGCAGCTCGCCTGCGTCGAGCCAGCTGCAGCCGGCCGCCTCGAGCGCCCGCGCGTGACCGCGCAGCGCGCCGGCTTCCGGCTCGCCCGCCACGCGCAGCACGCCCGAGCGCACGAGCTCGGGATCCACGCCCGAGAGCGCGCGGAGCTCGTCGACGTCGCCCTCCAACGCACGCAGTGACTCGAGCCCGGCCGCGAAGATCGGCCCCGCGCCCCAGGTCTCGGCGATCGGCGCCAGCATACCGGCCGCGGCGCCCGAGGCGTGCGCGCCCACGGCGTCGCGTTCCAGCAGCACCACAGAGGCCCCGTGGCGCGCCAGCGACCAGGCGCACGCGGCGCCGATCACCCCGCCGCCGACCACCGCCACGTCCGCTGCGCGCATCGGGGCGAGGCTACACCGTAGAATGCCGCGCCGTGACCCGACCTCCCGAGATCGAGCGCGGCAAACGCTTCCTGCCCGAGCGCGGCCTGGCGCTCAACATCGTCGACTTCGGCGGCGACGGCCCGCCGGCCCTGCTCGCCCACGCCAACGGCTTCTGCGCCGACGTGCTCGGCCCCCTGGCCGAAGGCCTGTGCGCCCGCTTCCACGTGTTCGCCTACGACGCCCGCGGCCACGGCGACTCCGACAAGCCGGCGCCGCCCGGGCCCTACGCCTGGGTCGAGTTCGCGCTCGACCTGTCCGCGGTGGCGGAGCGAGTGCTCGGGGAGACCGGCGCGGCCCGGTTCGCGCTGGGCGTGGGTCACAGCTTCGGCGGCACGTGTCTCATGAACGCGACCGCGCGCGAGCCCGAGCGCTTCGAGCGCATCGTCCTGCTCGACCCCGTGATCGTGCCCCCGCCCGCCGACTTCCCCAACGCCGATCCCTTCCCGCGCGGACCCAACGTGGCCGCCGACATCGCGCGCAAGCGCACGCACGTGTTCGCCTCGCGCGCCGCGCTGCGCGCCCGCTGGCGCGAGAAAGGAACCTTCGCCGACTGGGACCCGCGCGCGCTCGAGGCCTATCTCGCCCACGGCTTCCACGACCGGGCCGACGGGCAGATCGAGCTGGCGTGCCCCGGCGAGATCGAGGCGGCCGTGTACGAGGCCGGCCGCGGCTTCGACGCCTGGAAGGACGCTGCCGCACTGACTCGTCCGGCCCTCTACCTGCACGCCGGCCGGGGCAGCTTCCCGGGCGCGCTGGTCGACCGGCTCGTGGCGCTCGCGCCCACGATCGAGCGCGAGACACTGGACGACCCGCACCTGATGGCGATGACCGACCCCGACGGGATCGCGCAACGCGTGCTCGAGTGGCTCAGATGATCGGCGAGGCCGGGTCGAGCCCGAACATGATCCGGCCGATCACCTCGTAGCGGCTGCTCGACAGGATGACGTGCTGCGAGAGCGTGTGCAGGTCCCGCCAGCAGCGCTCGAGCTCGTGCCCCGCGCTGACCGCCGTCATGCCCGCAGCCTCGTGGACCAGGTCGATGGCCTGCGCGCACAGCTTGACCGCAGTCACCGAGGCGAGGCGCGCGGCGGCGCGCACCTCGAAGTCGAACTCACCACCCGCCTCGCCTCGGCGCCAGAGCTCGTCGTTGGTGGCGAACAGATAGGCGCGCGCCGCGCGGACCGCACCCGCGGCCTGGGCAACCTGGACCTGGGCGATCGGCCGGTCGCGCAAGCTCGAGCGCATGCCGACCGGCACCTTGGTGCGCGCGAGCTCGGTCAGTGCGTCGAGCGCGTGCTGCGCGACGCCCACGGCGACGGAGGCCAGCGCGCCGCCGAGCTGGGTCGTGAGCGGTATCTTCGAGAACGCGCCGCCCTTCCAGCGCGATTCGGGATTGGCCCAGTCGTAGGTGAAGGCATCGGGCACGAACACGTCCTCGAAGGTGCAGTCGTGACTGCCCGTGCCTCTCATGCCCGAGACCCGCCAGGTGTCTTCGAACCTGGCGTGCGCGATCGGAAAGATCCCCGTGCGCAGGCTCGGCGCGCCGTCCACGAGCACGGGCTTGCCGTCGCGCATGCGCAATCCGGCAGCCGTCATCCAGGTGGCTTGCGCCGATCCGCTCAGGTACGTGCCGCGGCCGCTGAAGCGGTAGCCGCCCTCGCACTCCACCGCCCGGGTGGTCGCGGGATTCAAGGTTCCGACCATCACGGCGCGCGGGTCGCGGAAGATGGTCTCGAAGGCCTCGCGCTCCGTGAAGTGGGCGAAGATCGGCGCGTCGGCACAGATCGCGAGGTTCCAGGCGGTCGAGGCGTCGATCCGCGCCATCGCCTCGAACACGCGCAGTGACTCGGGAATGCTGAGCTCGCTTCCGCCCAGGCTGCGCGGAAGCAGCATGCGGAAGAGCCCGGACTGGTGGAGCGCCTCGACGATCGGCGCCGCGAGCCGCGACTCCGCTTCCGAGCGGGCGGCGTGCTCGCGCACCACCGGCTCGAGCGCCTTCACGCGCTCGAGGTAGTCGGCCACACGCTCGGAGACTGCCTCGGCCACCGCGGTCATTCTACTCCGGCTCTCCCACTCGAGCGTCGCAGCGCGCGCGCAATCGCCCTTCCCCGAACGACCCGGATCCTGTGATCATGTCCGCGAGCGGACCTCGAAAGCGCATGTCCACGAGAGGAGATGATGGAGGTGCTGAATCTCTGGGTGGCGCAGGGCGTGCAGGCGTCCAACCTCGCCCTGCCGATCCTGGCCGAGGAGCTGGGTGACTCGCCATGAGCACGATCGCCAGAGTCACTCGAGAGCTGATTCGCGAGATCGTGCCCAAGGTGTTGTTCTTCTTCGCGGCGTTCCTGCTGCTGTTCGTGTTGTTCAAGCTGTTCGTCGAGCAATACTCGATCGGGTTCGCCGTCTTCACGCGGGCCGCGGTGGCCGCGCTCGTGCTGGGCAAGGTCGTCCCGGTGCTCGACTGGGTCGGCGCGCGCTACGCGGTGGGCAGGGCCCGGCGGATCGTCGCGATCGTGGTCAAGACCCTCGCCTACGCGCTCGTGGTCATTGCCCTCGGCACGGCAGAGCGCGTGTTCGAGGCGTCGCGTCACGACGGCGGCATGGACGCAGGCTTCGAGCAGGTCTGGGCGAATGCCAATCTGAGCCACTTCCTGGGGCTGGTGCTGCTGCTCAGCTTGGTGGTGGGCGCGTATCTCACTGCGCAGGAGATCGACCGCGCGCTCGCACCCGGAGGTCTCTGGAAGCTGTTGCTCGAGCGGCCGCCCAAAGACACTCGCGCGTCTCGAGTCAGCCCGGATTGCGCGCGATGACCCGGGCGAGAAAGGCGTCGCCGCGCCAGTCTTCGCTGTGAGTCACGATCTCGAGCGGGCGGCACAGGCTGAGAAGCTCGCCGGGCTTTAGCAGGAAGCGCGCGCTCGGGTGAGCGTGGCGCTCCAGGTTGCGCAGCGTCGCGATCTCACAGACCAGCACGCCGCCGGGCGCGAGCCGCTCGCTCATGCGCGCGAACAGGTCGCGCTGCAGGTAGTGGAAGCAGCTCACCAGCGCGAATGGACCCTCGGGCAGCGGCTCCTGCTCCAGGTCGAGCACGCGCGTCTCGAGCGCCAGCCCGGCCCGCGCCGCCGCCTCGCGCGCCCGGCGCAACCCCTCGGGCGACACGTCGACCGCGAGTGACTCGAGCCCGCGCGCGGCCCACGCGCGCGCCACGCGGCCGGTGCCCGCGGCGACGTCGAGTGCACGGCCCTGCCGCGGCAGCACAGCGTCGAACGCGTCGAGCCAATCCGGCGGGTCCGCGTCGTGGCTGCCCGCGCGGTGCTTCGCGTCCCAGCGCTCGCGGTCGCCGGCCGCCAACGAACGACTCAGCGCCCCTTCCAGGCGGGCTTGCGCTTCTCGACGAACGCGCGCTGCGCCTCGCGCGCGTCTTCGGTGGCGCGCAGCGGCCGGCCCAGCTCTTCCTGGCGGCGATAGGCCTGGTCGAGCGGCAGGGCCAGGAGCTCGCGCACGCCGCGGCGCGTGGCGCGCACGGCCAGCGGCGCGTTCGCGGCGATCGCATCGGCCAGCTCGAAGGCCGTGTCGAGCAGTGACTCGCGGGGAGTCACGCGGTTCAGGAAGCCGATCTCCGCGGCGCGCGCGGCCGAGATCGGCTTTGCCCCGAGCAAGAGCTCGTGCGCGTGCGCCCAGCCGATCTGGCGCGGCAGGAGCACCGTGGCGTTCCCGGTCGGGTACAGCCCGAGAGCGACCTCCTCCAGCGCGAACGTGGCCTCGGGTACCGCGACCCGGATCTCGCACGCCAGCAGGAGGTCGAAGCCGCCGGCGCGCGCGTGACCGTTCACGGCCGCGACCAGCGGCACGCCGAGGTCGAAGCCCGCGAGCAGCGCGGTCGACACCGAGCGCAGGCCCTCGAAGTCCGCCGGCGCGATCTTCTCGCCGCGCGCCAACGCCTGCGCGACCGGGATGGTCGCGCGCATGTCCATGCCCGAGCAGAACACGCGCTCGCCCGCGCCGGTCACCAGCGCGCAGCGCAGCTCGGAGTCGGCCGCGATCTCGCGCCACGCGCCGGCGAGCTGCGAGAGCATGGCTGGATCGAGTGCGTTGGCGCGCTCCGGCCGGTCCAAGGTGACCAGCGCCACGTGCGGGTGCTCGGCCGGTCGCTCGAGCCGGACCGGCATCAGCGCTCGTCGCTCTCGAGTCTCTTGCCCAGACTCACGGCCTCGTCGCGTTGGAAGCCGAGCCGCTCGTAGAAGCCCAGCGCCGCAGCGTTGTCGTTCCGGACCTGCAGATTGAGCTTCGGGCAGCCCGACGCGCGCAGCCGCGTCTCCACCTCGGCCATCAGCGCGCGCCCCAGCCCGCCCCGCCGCAATGACTCGTGCACCGCGAGATAGTTCACCCAGCCGCGGTGACCGTCGTAGCCGGCCATGACCGAGCCCACGATCTCGCCGCCCTCCTCGGCCACGAGAAACAGCTCCCGCTGCACGCGCTTCTTGCGCGCGATGTCCTTGCGCGGGTCGTTCCAGGGCCGCACCAGCCCGCAGTGTAGCCAGAGTGCCACCACCCGTTCTTCGTCCGAGTCCGCGAACGCGCGGATCCGCATCAGTGGTGGAACAGGCGCAGGCCCGTGTGGA
>DATKAO010000191.1 GCA_035498015.1 Myxococcota bacterium | reverse complement strand
TGAGCAGCCGCCTGTGCGACACGCCGCGGTCGCTGATGAGCTCGTCTGGAACGATGCGATCCACACAGACCTGGAGGTTGCGAGTTGTGTTTGCCATGAGCGCATTCTCCGCCCGAGGCGACGACGTTTGTGACCGCACGAGGTGTGACTGACGCAGATCCCAAGTTGTCCACAGCTTCGGGCTCGGTCGTTTCGCCTACCCTGACTGACATGAAACGACTCACATGGCTCGCGGTTGCAGTGTTCGCAATGGCCGGCTGCGCGGGCATCACCGTCGAGAAGCAGGACGAGAAGAACAAGACCGATGGCCTGCACTTCTTTCGCCCTGCGCCGTATCTCTTCACGACGCTGGGCAAGGACGGCTGCCTGACGGAGATCGTGTATCTGCCCGACAAGAACGAAGAGTGGGTCGCGATCCCCCACCGCGGTCTCGGCACGGCGAAGTCGACCGTCGACCTGCAGGACGGCTGGAACCTGACCTCGCTGAACTCGGAGACCGACTCCAAGGTTCCCGAGACGATCGAGGCGCTCACCGGCGTGGCCAAGCTCGCGATCCCGGGAGCCGCGGCGGCCCAGCCCGGCGGGCCGGCCTGCGCCACGGGGCTGCGAGCGCTCGTGTGGAACGGCTCGAGCTGGGGCTTCTGACTACTGCCAGGGCAGGAGCCGTTTGCCCGTGGCGGGCACCAAGCGCTCGATCTCGGCCTGCGCTTGCGACGCCGGGGGCAGCTTTTCGAGGCCCAGGCGCTCGGCGAGGTGACTCCAGCTCTCGAGCTCCTTGGTGTGCGCGCCCGAGTCCGTGTGGATCTCGCGCGAGTACACGAGCAGGCGCCCCTCGAGCTCGCGCGCCGCGTCGCCGGGCTTCTTCGCAGCCGACCAGCGCTGGAGCTGGTCGAGCCGCAGCGATCCCTGGCGCCGCACCCGCGACAGCAGTGACTGCGCGGACTTCGAGAGCTTCGCCGTCTGCCAGGCCGCGTCCGAGGACCCCACCGCCAGCAGAGCCGGCCAGAGCGAGCGGTGCACCAGGGTCATCTTGCCCTTGAGCAGCTTCACTTGGAGGACCTCGGGTGAGTCTTCCAGCCCCTCGAGCGTCCAGTAGATGTCATTGGACTTCGGGTGCGACCACCACGAGCCGCGGATCGACTCACCCGCGACGATCGAGGCCACGCTCGGCAGGGCGGTGTCGGACTGCAGCAGCAGCCTCGTCTTGCGCAGCTCCGTGAGCGCCTGCTCGATCGCGGGCTTTGGGCCGGGCTTCACAGTCAGCGCAGGGGCAGTGAGGCCAGGGCGGCGGTGGGGCGGCCCTTGCGCAGCGGCACACACTCGGGCGGCAGATCGTGAACGACTTCGATCCCCTCGGCCTCGAGCGCGTCGAGAAACGCCGGCAGGCGCTTCATCGCTCCGGTCGCCAGGTCGTGCAGCACCACCAGTGACCAGTCGCGCGCGCGGACGTCGGCGAGACACACCTCGGGCCAGCCGTCGGGATTCTCCCAGTCTCTGGGCACGGAGTTCCACAGCACGCAGGTGTAGCCGCCGCGCGTGAGCCGCTCGAGGGCGTGGCGGCCGAGCAGGTTCTCGTCGATCACGCCGCCGCCGCCGAAGGGCCGGAAGAAGCGCTCGCCGCGCACCAGGTCGCCCAGCAGCTCCTCCATGCCGTCGATCTCGCGCCAGGCTTCGTCGGGGTCGTCGCGTACACCGAGCGGTGTCGCGTGGCTGAGGCTGTGGTTGCCGATGCGGTGGCCTTCGGCCTGGGCCCGCTCCACCAGCGCCCGCCCGCCCGGCCGCTCGAGCGCCTTGCCGACCACGAAGAAGCTGGCCGGCAGCCTGCGCTCGCGCAGCACGTCGAGGACCTCGGCGGTGACCGAGCTCGGGCCGTTGTCGAAGCTCAGCGTGACTCGCGGCGGCGCCATGAACGCTAGGATAGTGGAAGATGGTGCCCGAAGATTCCACCGCGCGCTGGATCGACCTGCTCTGCGCCCAGCGCGCGGGGCACCTGGAGCGCCTGCACGCGGTCGAGCGGCACACGGCCTTCACGGCGATCGGGCTCGCGGTCACGATCGCGGTCGGCGCCATGCTCGGGACCGAAGAGCTCTGGGACGCGTCCTTCCGGGACTCGCCGGCCGCGACCGGGGCCGGGCTGGCGGCCGTGGTGCTGTTCGCCGCGGCGTGCCTGCTCGTCGCGCTCGGGCTCCACCAGGAACGGCGCGGCCGCCGGGCCGCCATCGCCTGTCTCGATCGCGCGATTCCCGAGCTGGTCGCCGGCGGCGAGACCCACCCCGTGCTGTCGGCGGTCTCCGCGCGCATGCGCGAGATCGCGCCGCCGGGCGCCGATAGCGGCAGCGCGCCGTATCTGCCCTCGCAGCTCGACACCCGCTGGCTGGGCTCGCGCGCCTACACCAAGGTGTGTCTCGGCTGCGCGGCGCTCTTGCTCGCGGCGCTGCTGGCCGCCGCGGCGCTGACCTGGGCCGTGCCGACGGAGTCGAGCGAGGAAGACGACTACGGCAACTCCGCCGCGAACCATGGGCAGGTGCCGGTGCGCGGCCCCGAGGCCGGCTAGCCCGCGTCCGGTCCGGCTCGGCGCGTGCGAGAATCGCACGATGCCGCACCTGGTCGTCGTTCCGCATACCCACTGGGACCGCGAGTGGTACCGCACGCACGAGCAGTTCCGCGCGCGGCTCGTCGCGCTGCTCGACGCGCTCCTGCCGCTGCTCGAGCACGACCCCGAGTTCCGCTGCTTCAGCCTGGACGGCCAGACGATCGTGCTCGACGACTATCTCGCGGTGCGCCCGGACGAGCGCGCGCGCATCGAGACACTGGTGCGCGCCGGCCGGCTGGTGATCGGCCCGTGGACCGTCCTGCCCGACGAGTGGCTGGTCTCGGGCGAGGCGCTGGTGCGCAACCTGCGGCTCGGGCTCGCGCGCGGCGACGCCTTCGGCGGCGCCCAGCGGCTGGGCTACGTGCCCGACCAGTTCGGCCATGTGGGCCAGCTGCCGCAGATCTTCGCGGGCTTCGGCTTCGAGGGCGCGGTGCTGTGGCGCGGCGTGGGCGCCGACGTGGCCGAGACCTTGTTCCGCTGGGAGGCGCCGGACGGCTCGGCGGTCTTCGCCGGCTATCTCCCGAACGGGTATTTCAACGGCCAGCTCCTGCCGACCGAGCCTGCGGCGCTCGCGGCGCGGCTGGGGCGCGAGATCGAGCGCCTGGCGCCGTTCGCGAAGATTCCCACGCTGCTGGTCATGAACGGCAGTGACCACCAGACCCCGGAGGCCGGGCTGCCCCGGGCCTTGCGCGAGGCGGTGGGCAAGCTCGAGGGAGTCAGCGCCGAAGTCGGCACGTTGCTCGGCTACCTGACGCGCGCGCGGCGCGAGGCGCGCGCCGAGCTGCCCGTGCACCGCGGAGAGCTGCGCTCGGGCCTGCGCTCGCCGCTCCTGCCCGGCTGCGCGTCGGCGCGCATGCCGCAGAAACGCCGTGACTTCGCGAACGACAGCCTGCTCGTGCGCGCGCTCGAGCCGCTGTCGGCGTGGGTCGCGGCGCTCGGCGGCACGGCCGACCCGGGCACGATCGAGTTCGCCTGGCGCGTCGCGCTCGAGAATCACCCGCACGACTCGATCTGCGGCTGCTCGGTCGACGCCGTGCACCGGCAGATGGAGACGCGCTTCGACCGCGTGGCCGAGATCGCCGGCGAGGCGCTCGAGAAGGTGGGCCGGCAGTGGGTCGCGCGCGTGGCTCCGGCGCCGGGACGCGGCGCGACGGCGGGTGACCCGTTCGTGGTGTGGAACCCGAACGCGGCGGGCCCGGCGCTCATTGACGCGGAGCTCGAGCTCGACGTGCGCGGCGCGAAGACGGCGCACGTGCGTGACTCGTCGGGCCGGCGCATTCCGGCCGAGCTTTCGATCGTGGGCGCGGGCAGCTCGTGGGGCGGCTCGTTCCCGCGCGGGCTCGCGGAGTCGATCCTGCCCGCGATCGGCGGCGAGTTTCTCGGCTATCACGTGAACGAGGTGGCGGCCCAGCGCGAGGCGGAGCGGCTCCTGGTGCGCGCCCGGCTCGGCGCTTCGCCGCGCGGCGACCTCGACGTGGCCGCGACGAAGCTGCACCTGTCGCGCGCGCTCGCCGATCCGGCCGTCACCACGGTCGAGGTCGAGGCGCAGCGGCCGCCGCGCGTGCGGCTGCGCTTCGTGGACGACCTGCCGGGCCACGGCTTGCGCAGCTACCGCGTGTTCGGCGGGGCGATGAAGGCGCCGCCCGAGGACGCAGTGACCAGCGGCGCGAGCTGGATCGAGAACCGACACTGGCGCGTGTCGGCCGCCAGCGACGGACGCATCACCCTGCTGCGCCGCGCCGACGGAGTCACGATCGACGACGCGCTGCGCGTCGCTTCGGAGGGCGACCGGGGCGACGAGTACAACTTCGATCCCGTGCCCGACTCTGCGCCGGTCGAGCGGCCCGAGCGCGTGCGCATCCGCGTCGAGCGCGCCGGAACGGCCGCGGCCACGCTCGTGCTCGCCCTGACCTACCGCGTGCCCGAGTCACTCGCGCAAGACCGCGCGCGCCGCTCGGAGAGGAGCGTCGCCCTGCCCGTCTCGCTGCGCGTCCGACTGTCGGGCGCGCTCGACCGGATCGATCTCGAGGTGTCGTTGGACAACACCGCCCGCGACCACCGCCTGCGCCTGCTCGCGCGCGCGCCGTTCGCGGCCAGCCGTTTCCGTGTGGAGTCGGCCTTCGAGATCTCCGACCGCCCGATCGCGCCGCCCGCCGACGCGTTCGGCCCGGAGCGCCCCTCCGAGCTGCCGATCGGCGCGTGTCCGCAGCGGACGTTCGCGTCGCTGGCCGCGGGCGAGCGCGCGCTCTCGGTCGCCAACCGCGGCAACGCGGAAGCCGAGGCCGTCCCCGAGCCGGACGGCACCACCTCGCTGGCAGTCACGCTGCTGCGCGCGGTCGGCCACCTCTCGTGCGGTGACCTGCGCTTGCGCCGCGGTCACGCCGGCCCGCCGTTCGAGACACCCGACGCGCAGGTTCCCGGCCGCCACCGCGCCGAGCTCGCGCTGCGGCTCCACCCCGCCGACGATCCCGACTGGATCTCCGCGCTGCACCGCTTCGCCTACGCGCCCGTCGTTCTGGCCGGCGCCGGCGGCGAGGACGCGCCGCTCTCCGACGGTGCGCGCCTGCTCACGCTGGACGACCCCGAGGTCGTGGTCTCTGCGATCGAGCCCCGCCCCGACGGCAGCGCGATCGTGCGCATCTACGAGGCCGCCGGCCGCGCCCGCAGCGTCTCACTCGCCTGGAACGCCCCGGGTGACTGGACCTGGCAGGCGGTCGACCTGTCCGATCGATTCGACGAGCGGGCGAACCTGCGCAAGGACGGCGCGGCAATCATCGTCCCGCTTCGCGCCTGCGAGATTCGGACCCTGCGCGTGCGCCCCAAATGAGTCCGCGCTCATTTCCGAGTCGTTGGGTGCGACTGCACGAACTACTCATGGATCCGGGAGTGACCCGCGAGCGATATTGAGGTCGATTCCAAGAGGAGATCGACCTTGATGTTCCGCGCGCCGCTTCGAAGCTTCCTGTGTCTCGCGCTCCTGGTACTCGCCGCCGCGCCCGGCGCGCACGCGGGGCTCGGAGCCAGCCCGGCTGCCACGCTGAGCTACTCCGGAGCGGCCGCGCAGGTCTCGACCGGCGGTGACCTGAACGCCGACGGCTACAGCGACCTGGTCGTCGCGACTCGCACTCTGGTTCAGGTGTATCTCGGCTCGGCGACCGGCGTCCACACGACGCCTGACTGGCAGGTCACTGTTGCCGGCAACATCAGCAGCGCGACCGTTGCCGGCGACCTCAACGGCGACCACATCGACGATCTCGTGGTTGCGTCGGCGGGCTCCGTCAGCAATCCCGTGGCTCCCGGCCAGCTCTGGGTCTGGTTCGGTCGCACCGACCTGGCCACCGCTCCAGACGATCTGCCCGCCGATGCGTACGCGAGCATGGGCAACCTCGGGCCCCCGGGGTACTTTCCGTTGCTCGCGGCCTCCGTCTCGACGGCGGGTGACCTGAACGGAGACGGCCTCGCCGACCTCGTCGTAGGAGACCCCGGTGTCCTGGACCAGAACGGCCGTGTCTTCGTCTGGCTGGGCAGCCCGACGTTTGCGTTGTCGGCGAGCAATGGCATCGCGAGTCCGAGCTGGAGTGCGACCGTGCCCGGGAGCTCTCAGTTCGGCTGGTCCGTCTCGGGCGGAGGGGACGTCGACGGCGACGGACTGTCCGACCTCGTCGTCGGCGCTCCCGGCTACACCGGGCCGCTGTCCGGTCAGGGCGCGGTCTTCGTCTATCTCGGCTCCCCCACGTTCAGCTCACGGCCCAGCGGAACCTCGGCGGTCGCGGATCGCACGGAGCTCGGCGACGTGACCAGCGGCCGGCTCGGTGAGTCGGTGGTCGTCGCGGGCGACACCAACCTCGACGGCAGGGCCGACATCCTCGCGACGGGACGAGGTCACTTCCGATTGTTCGGCGGCACGGCGACCGGACCCGGCATGACTCACCTGTGGGCCGTGGACAAGACGGCGTCGCAGGGCATCCTGGTCGATGACCCGGTCTCTGCGGCGGACGTGAACGGCGACGGCCTCGCGGACCTCGTCCTCGCCTCACAGAACCCAGTGGGACAGGTCTACGTGTATTTCGGACATCCGATCACCGGCCCCAGCACTGCGGCGCCGGATGAGACACGCAGCAGCTCGATCAGCTTCCAGACGAACTGGGCGGCCGGCGTGGGCGACCTGAACGGCGACGGCTACGGCGACATCGCCACGTTCCAGACCGGCAGCACGGTCGCGGTGTATCAGGGCGGCGCCTATCTGCCCGCAGCCAGCGCCGGCTATGCGAGCTACGGGAGCACGGCTTCGGCGGCGTACGGGCTCGGGTTCAGCACCGGAGGAGACATCAATGGCGACGGCTACAGTGACTACGTCGCCGGCGAGCCGGACTACTCGAACGGCCAATCGGACGAGGGCCGTTTCCACGTCGTCTACGGCGGCTCGTGCGGGCCGGCCTGTGGCCCGGCGCTGAACGAGCCTCCGCCCGCGAGCTGGGAATCGAATCAGGCAGCTGCCCAGGAGGGCTGGAGCGTCGCGCTCGTGAACGACCTGAACGGCGATGGCTACGACGACGTCGTGGTCTCCACGCCGGGCTGGGACGACACCGTGAACAGTCTCACCGACGCCGGCCGCATCCAGGTGTTCCTGGGCTCCGCGGCCGGCCTGGCCGCGAGCCCGAGCTTCACCTTCGTGGGCACGGACGCCGGGGGCCAGCTCGGCTACACGCTGGCGGCCGCCGGCGACGTGAATGGCGACGGCCTCGGTGACTTCGTGGTCGGCGTGCCCAACGCCACCGTGAATTCCGTGACCCACGCCGGGAAGGTGCTCCTGTTCCTGGGCGCCGCGACGCCGCTCGGTGTGAATCCCACTCCCGCCTGGTCACAGGCCGGGACGGTCCCCAACGAGCTCTTCGGCCTCTCCATCGCCGGCGCCGGCGACGTGAACCGCGACGGCCTTTCGGACGTCGTGATCGGCGCGCTCAACGTGGGCCCTGGGAATCAGTGCGAGGCCTTGCTCTACATGGGGCAGGTCGGCGGGCTCGGAACGACTCCGCTGGTTCTCCCTGGCATCTTGTCGGGCGGTGACATCAACGCGGTCACCGTGGCCTCGGCCGGAGACATCGACGGCGATGGCTACGCGGATGTCGCGCTCGGTCAGCCCGAGTACTCGTCGTCTGCGGGCGTGGTCCAGGTCTTCTATGGCGAAATCCTCGCCACCACGCCTCCCGGCACTTTCTACTTCTCGCAGACCTTGTACGGGCCAGCCGGCAGCCGCTTCGGATCCGGCATCGGCGGCGGCGGCGACATGAACGGCGACGGGCTGGGCGACCTGTTGATCGGCTCCCAATGGACCACCGTGGGCGGAGTCTTTGCTGTGGGTCATGCGAGCCTCTATCTGGGTCCTCTCGAGGGGGGCATCTTCGACCCGCCGCCTTCTCCCGTGGCCGAGTACGGAGACACCACGGAGCAGTCCGACTTCGGCCGCAGCGTCGCGATCAACGCCGATCTCAACGGCGACGGCTTCCCGGACGTCATGATCAGCGCTTTCGGCGCCAGCTCCTCGGCGCCGCCACTCACTGACTCGGGCGGAGTATTCGTGCACTTCGGCAACGGCGGCCCCGGGGCGCCGCGGCCCAAGCTCATGCGCCACCAGGCGTCGCCGAACAATCCGATCGCTCTCCTGGGCGCGACGAAGCCCGAGGCCGAGGGCGGCTTCAACATCGTGAACACCTTCCGGAGCGCCGCGGGGCGCTCGCTCATGCGGGCGGAGGTCGAGACCAAGCCGATCGCCACGCCGTTCGACGGAACGGGACTCACCGGAGCCTCTACGCTCATCCTCACCGACCTCGCTGGAATCCCGATCGCCTCGCCGGCCAGCTGCAGCTATCTCGCGTCGTGCAAGTGGCGCCTGCGACTGCGTTCTCCCAACCCGTTCTTCCCGGACACACCGTGGTTCTCTCCGCCGGGCAACTCACAGAGCGAGCGCGACATACGCGGCGGGGCAGACACCGATGGCGACGCCGTGTCGGACGGCCTGGACAACTGCCCGACCATCTCCAACTCGGGGCAGGCCGACGCCGACGGCGACGGCGTGGGAGATGCGTGCGACAACTGCCTGAACGTGGCGAATCCGCGCGTTCCGGGCGGCTCGACCGCCTTCCTGGCCGCCAACCCCTGGGCCACGCTCACCGGCGGTCAGCGCGACGACGACCACGACGGCTTCGGCAACGTGTGCGACGGGGACTTCAACAACTCCGGCGGCAACGTGAACGCGGGCGACACGAGTCAGTACAAGCTGTCGGTCAACCACAATCGCGCGACCGATACCTGCGGTACCGGCAACGTCCGACCGTGTGCGATCTTCGATCTCGACCTCGGTCAGAACACCAACAACACGGCCAACATCAACGCGGCGGATACCGCGCGCTACAAGCTCCTGGTCAACTCGCCGGCCGGTCCGAAGTGCGCCGCGTGCACCGGAGCCGCGACCAACACGGCGCTGCCGTGCGAGGCCGGGCCCGACGGCACGTGTCAGTGAGTCCCCGTGGGCGGGGGGCTCACAGCCCCCCGCCCCACCGCGCCGAGACTTCGCGTACGATACGCGCATGTCGAGAATCGGCTTTGCCTGCTGGGTGATCGCTGCGAGCGTCAGTCTGTCCGCGACGGCGTGGGGCCAGAACTCCTCGATACAGCCGCTCACTCTCAACCTGAAGCTCTCGACCCAGGACGAGATCACGCCCGACTTCAAGACCGGCAAGGAGTCACTGGGCGCGAAGGACGAGTTCGGCCTCTGCTCGGGTGGCTTCGCGCCGGCCAAGGGTCAGGGCATCTATCTCGCTTCCGTGTGTGGCGCCTTCATCGGGGTCGAGATCGAGCTCTTCGATACGAACACCATGGAGCCCCTGGTCTCCATCGGCGCCATCGAGCTCGACACGACCTACGCGACTCAGACCACGAAGAACGGCGTACTCACCAAGGCCACGATGCCGATCACGCTTCTCCTGGGCTGCGGCGATCACGCGCTCGACGCCCAGCTGACCGGCGTCGCCGAGATCACCTTCGGTCCGGGCCTCTGCATCACCGGTCTCAACGCAAAGCTGGGCGGCGAGGGCACGCTCCGCGGGTCGAAGGTCGTCGTGCTGGGCACGTCGTCGGTCTCCGCCAAGAAATCGATCGTTCCGCCCCCGTGACCGGGGCTCACAGCCCCCCGCCCCACCGCACTTGCCATGCGGCGCCGATCGTGTCGAAGCGGCCGCCGGCGCGCGCCGAGACACCCGTGCTGCCGTACAGCTTGATCGAGTTGTATTTGTTCACGGGGATCGCGAGTGTCCCACCCAGGCGCGTGTTGCTCTGCAGACCGGTGGCCGGGTGGTCGTTCAGCTGCGTGCGGCCGCCCACGTAGTAGGTGAAGTCGAGCGAGCCCCAGATGCCCCTCCTGAACGCGTAGATGCCGTGGAGCTGGGCCGCGCCCAGGGGGCTCTGCTGGCGGTCGTTGCCGTGGAAGAAGTCGTGGTTCTCGGTGTAGAAGGTGCCCGCGACCGACAGCTCGAGGATGAACGGTGCCCAGCTCTTCGAGATACCGAGCTCGGGCTTGAACGACCAGCGGTGCGTGCCGATGTTGAGCAGCTTGTCGCCGTCGTACTGACTGAGCGGCACGGTCACGAGCAGGCTCGTACCGATGATCACGTCCTGCTCGTACTGGTCGAAGTCTTCGAGCGACAACGCCGGCGCCCCGTAGAAGTTCCAGGAGAAGCGCATCTGCGCGTCGCCGAAGCCGTCGACGTCGCGCGACTCGTGGACTGTCTGGCCCGGGAGCTGCGCGTCGGCCGCGCCGAGCGCCCCGGCGTAGGGCAGCACGAGCTCGAGCTTGGCCGCCTGTCCCAGCACGTCGAGCGAGCGCGCGTAGGCGAGAAAGCCCGTGTGCACCTGGACCTTCGCGTTCTGCAGCGGCAGGGACGCGTCGCTCGCCACGTCGCCGTTCTGGTAGGCGTAGCCCGCGATGGCGAAGTTCATGCCGACCGGCGTGTTGGAGTAGGCGCGCGGCTCCAGGCTCTGCGCGCGCGCCGAAGCGGCGCAGGCGAGCAGGCACACTACAAGCCAGCGAGATACTGGATCGCGCGCTGGCCGGGCATGAAGAAGTAGGCGCTGCCGCGCACGGTGATGAACTGCTCGAGCCCCGTGATGCGCTGATTCAGTGAGTCGCGCTGGATCACGAAGTCGCTCGCCTTGGCTGGCTGGTCGGGTGGCAGGCATGGATTCGAGAGCAGTGGGTCGGAGTCGTTGCCGAGGCCCGCGAACTTGCGCGAGTTCACCCAGGTCTGCTGGATGAACTCGTACTGGCGCTCGAGATCGGCCACGAAGCACAGGAAGTGTAGTCCGCGGCCGCCGTCGGGGTCTCGGGTGTCGCGGATCGCAGCGGGATCGGGGAAGGGATTCTCGAACACGCCCGCGAGCGCCGGCCCATAGGCCCGGCCGCGGCGCAGGATGCGCCGCTGCTTCGAGGTCTCGATCGACTTGGCCGGGTCGAGCTGTGGCACGGAGTCACGCGGGTTCGCGCGCCGGATGTGCGCGCCGATGGGACAGCCGAGCCCGTCGGGGTCGGCCGCGTAGAGGAACTCGTCGTTCTTGTTCGAGCGCGGGTCGGCGTCGGCCGCGGGATTGTTCGACCAGATGGTCATCGGCGATCCGTTGGGCCAACGGCCGACCATCTTCGAGGCCAGGCGGATCGCCTCCATGGGCTTGTCCTGGCTGTGTTTCAGCATGAAGCTCCAGAACGCGCGCACGTGCTGCTCGAGCTCGCGGAAGACGAGATAGCTGCCGTTGCGGCCGAAGTCACCGTTGGGCAGCACGTGACCGCCACGCCCGCCCGCCGACACGTGCGGGCTCAGGGGAATCCGGCCTGCTTCGTTCAAGTAACCCAAGATGAACTCGCCGGGCGCGACGATGTTGTGCGGGAGCTGATGCTCCTCGCCCTTGCCGTGACCCCGGAGGAACGGGTTGGCGATGCCGTCGTCGAAGCCGAAGTGCTCCTTCAGGTGAGGCCGGCCGCTCGCGCGCAGGTTCACGGGCTCGGGCAGCGGCAGTGACTTCCATCCGTCCAGATGCTGCAGGAGCTCGCGCGCGCGCGCGGACGCGTCCTTCAGCGAGTACACGAGCAGGACCGCGTGGGGCACGTCGGGCAGGCCCCAGTGCCACTGGTCCGGCGCGTTCCCTCCCACGTCGCCCAGCACGCGCGCGCGCATCGCTCCCTTCATGCCCTCCTGGAAGGGGCGCGAGAAGCCGGCGAGCACCTCGTCATCGACGCCGAGCGCCTTCAGCCCCTCGGCCGTGAAGGCGATCTGCGCCGCCGGGTCGGGGTCCGGGTCGTGCTCGCCGAAGGTGATCGGGAGCTCGGCGAGCTGCCGACCCGCGCGCGCGCGATCGTTTGGGTCCTTCACCCAGAGCAGGTGGAAAGAGGCCCCGTGCTTCGGGTAGGCGGCGAACAGGAGTGACTGGACGTCGTCGCTCTCGACCTTGGGCACGACTAACATGGCGCCTCTCCCGTCGCTAGATGTTGCAGAGCCATTCGCGTGTCTCGAGCCGGTTGCGCGCCTCGCCCAGGCGAGGGTCCTGGAGCCCGCCCACCAGCTCGCTGTTGCGGTTGATCTCTTCGACCGAGAGCTGCGGGTACGCGCTGTAGAACACCGACGGCGCGACCTGGTGGCGCCGCGCGAACTGCTTGAAGCACGGGCCGTCTTCGGCGCCGCCCCACAAGAGGAAGCGCGTGGGCGGGAAGCCGACGCTCTGCGACCAGATCGCGCTCATGGGACCCGCAGCGTGCAAGGTGAACGAGTCGAGATAGCTCGCCCAGCTCCCGTCGTAGTTGCTCACGAACACGAGCCGGCTGCCTTTCTCGATCACGTGCCAGTGCGCGAAGTGGATCGTGGGCACCCCGTCGAGCAGGCCGCGCGTGAAGTGGAAGCGCGCGCGGAAGTGTGAGCCCGCGAGCACGAGCCGCTGCAGCCCGCGCCGCAGGGGCGAGCGCGCGATCAGCGTGATCGCCGTGAGCTGGTTCTGCTCCCAGCGATCCTCGAACCTGGCGTGCAGCTTCTCGCGCCGGTCGTCCTGCTCACTCTGCTGCGCCTGACTCTGCGCGGCCCGCTGCGCCGCGACCTGGTCGGCTTCGTTCTGCTCGAGCAGCCGCAGCCAGAAGGCCACGTACACGCCAGGAGCGATCAGCCACGGATGCGCGACCAAAAGGAACGCCGCCAGGATCAAGAGGCCGGCGGTCACCAGCCAGAAGATGACCTCCCGCCACACGCGGTGTGACTCCGTGTTCTTCGCCGACCGCGGCCCGCCCCAGCCCGTGGTGTCGACCTGCTTGCGCAGCTCGTGCCACACGAGCACCGGATCGAGCTCGGGATCGAGCGCGCACGCCGCCTGGCGGATCTGCTGGCTGCGCTGCTGCTCCTGGTGGATCTGCTCGACGGTCCGGCCCACCGCGCCCACGAAGAAGGCGCTCGGCCGGCTGCGCTTCGCCTTCAGGAAGTTGCAGATGCGCGTGGCCGGGTCCCCGCCTTGCGCCGCGAAGCCTTCGCACTCGGAGAAGATCGTCTCGAGCGGCCCGGCGGCGTGGGACACCAGCTCGTCGAGGTGCGCGTCGAGCTCGCCGTCGAACTCGGTGGAGAAGAGCAGACACGCGGGGATGGGGGTGCCGTCGGGCGCGAGGTCGGCCTCGGACAGCGCGAAGCGCGCGAAGTGCACGGACCTCATGTGCGCGAACGGGATCGGCCCGCTCTGCGCGCCGTCCTGCCAGACACTCGCCTGGACCTGGTCGAACAGCGCCTGCAGGGGCTTCCCGGCCGGCGACGGCGCCAGCAGCGGAACCACCACCGTCAACGTGTCCTGTCGCGGGAGCCGGCTAGGCAGATGCACGGGCGGCGCTCCCCAGTCTCGGAGTCAGGTCGTCGCGCGAGAGCAGCTCGGCGTAGCGGCCCAAAAGGTGCCGCGCGCGCGCGCGGTAGAAGTCGGGGAGTGTGTCGGACCTTCCCTCGTGGAAGTCGCGGAAGGCCGGGTCGTGGCGCAAGCGCTCGAGGATGGCGCGGAACTCAGCCAGCAAGAGCCGCACGTTGAACACGCGCAGCGCGTTGAAGGCGTGGTAGATGCCCGAGCTCGCGCGCGTGCGCGCACACAGCGAGCGCGCCGAAGCCAGGTGCGAGAACAGCGCGATCAGCTGCTCGTAGAAGCGCTCCGCGCTGTAGTGCGCGAGCGTCGTGACCAGGTAGGGCGTGTAGTAGAAGCAGAAAGGCATGCCAGTCAGTATGCGCCCTTCGCCGAGATAGCGGTCGAACAAAGGCGTGCCGCCGAACGGGGTGGGCACGTTGAAGTTCGGCCAGACGCGCGGCAGGCGGTCCATGAACGCCTTGCCCAGCTCCACGGGCTGGTCGCCCTGGTCGGAGTCCACGCCGAACAGGAAGTTCGCCTGCATGCCGCCCACGTACTCTCCGATCAGCTCGAAGTGGCGCACCACGTCTTCGAGCTTCTCGCGCGCGCACGTCTGGCGCGAGACACCGGCCTTGTTCGAGTAGTCACTCCACGACTCCACGCCCGGCGCCACGTACATGCAGTTCGTGTCGCGCAGGCGGCGCAGGCGGTCTTCGCGCAGCACGGAGAGCGAGCTCTGGATCACGTAGGGATTGCAGCGCGCCGCGGGCCGGCGCTCGATCACGTCGAGCACCTGGTCGAACTTCACGGCGAAGTTCGGATCGTGGAAGGGAATCAGCGCGCGCGGGAAGCGGGTCGAGATGAACTCCAGGTCACCGTCGAGCTGGTCGAGCGGAGTGAGTCGGTAGGGATTGTCCCAGTCGGTGCAGAAGTCACACGCGTACGGACAGCCCAGGCTCGCGAGCAGCGGCACGAAGCTCGTGCTCGTGGCCCGGCCGTGCAGGAAGTGCGCGGCCGCGATCTCGGGCGCGCGCGCCTCGACCGGCGGCAGCGCGCGCAGCGGGCGCGGGCTCGACAGGACCTGTCCGCGCGGGAGGTCGCGCAACAGCTCCTCGATCAGCGTCCGGTCACACTCGCGCACCACCACGTCGAAGAAGCGCGCGCCGTCGTCCGGGAAGCTGCGCGCGTGGGGGCCGCCCAGCACCGTGAGCGCGCCGCGCGCCCGGAACAGCTTGGCGAGCGCCGCGCCCAGGCTGCTCGCGCTCGTGTAGCAGGACAGGAACACCACATCGAGGTCCTCGGGCAGCAGAGTGACGGGGTCGGCCTGGCCCCAGTAGGTCGCGTAGTGGGTCTCGTGACCCAGGCTGCGGCACCAGTAGCTGACCGCTTGGGGCATGATCGAGGCGTAGTGGCGGCTGATGAAACGGCCGTAGAGCCGCGTCGGGAGCGCCCGCCCGCCGTCCGCGATCAAGAGCTCGAGAATCCCTACTCTCACGGAACGACTCACCGTGTAGGATGTGTCTTAGTCCCGGGCGCCGCCCGAAGCAAGCGCGATCTTTCGGGGCGGCAGGAGCCGCATGGACGAGCTGATCCGGATCCTGAAGCGCTACGCCGCCCGGTTTCGCGACGTAGTCACGGGCGAGCGCGTGCGCCGCGCGCTCTACGGGGTCCTGCGGCGCTGGTTCCCGGTCTTGCGCATCCGCAACACCGTCTGGGTGTCCGGTCTGGAGGACGTGAGGGACGTGCTGGGCAGGCCCGACGACTTCAGCGTGCGCGCCTACGGCGTGCGCATGCGCGAGACGGCGGGCGACTTCCTGCTGGGTCACGACGACGCGCAGCATGCCGAGGACCGCGCCCTGGCGCAGCGGGTCATGCACGAGATCGACGAGGCGGGGCCGGGCCGCGTGCACGAGCTCGCGCTCGCGCTGGCCGGGAAGGTGATCGAGGCGCGGATCGCCGCCGGCGACCACCTGGACGTGGTGAAGGACCTGGCGGACACGATCCCCGTGGCCGTGGCGAGTGACTACTTCGGCATTCCCGACCCCGGGGGCCGCCGGCTGCTCGAGTGGGTGCAGGACATGTCCTGGTACATCTTCAACCCGCTCGCGAGCGACGCCGACCGCGAGCGCGGGATCCGCGCGGGGCGACAGCTGCGCGAGCACGTGTATCGCAGCACGCACGTGCACCGGCCCGAGAGCCCGACCGCCAATGTGCTCGACGGCCTGATCCTCTCGCGCGCGGACGTCGACGTGGTGGTGCGCACCTTGTGCGGCTTGATCGCGGGCTCACTCGGTCCGCCGCCTCGTCAGTTCGTGAAGGCGGTCGACCACCTGCTCGATCTCGAAGGCGCGGCCCGCGCCAAGCTGCACGACGCCGCGGTCGCGGGCAACGCCACCGCCGTGGGTCAGTTCGTGCGCGAGGCGAGCCGGCTCGCGCCGGACCCGAGTCTCTTGTACCGCACGTGCGAGCGACACACGAGCCTGGGCGAGCACGCGCTCGAGCCGGGGCGCATCGTGGTGTGTCTGATCGAGTCGGCGCTGCTCGACGAGCGCGCGATCCAGCGCCCGCTCGATCTGCGCATCGACCGGCAGGCCGGCGAGCAGATGATGTTCGGCTACGGCCCGCACGCGTGTCTGGGCGAGGGCATGGGCATGGAGCTCCTGATGGGCATGGCCCTGCCCCTGTTCGCCCTGCCCGGGCTGCGCCGCGCCGACGGCGCTGCGGGCCGGGTACAAGCGGGTGAGCTGGGCACGTACCCGGCCCAGAACTACCCGCAGCACCTCATGGTGACCTACGAGCCCAAGCCCGCGAGCTCGAGAGCGATCGGCACGTAGCCGCGCAGGCCCATGGCGCGCAGCGGGCCCACCGCGGCCTCGGCGCACGCGCTGGCCGCCGCATCGTCGCCGCGCGCGTGCAGACACTCGGCGAGACACAGCTCGTTGAGCAGCGCGTCGCGCGGGCTGCCCTTCTCTTCCGCGTGCTGGCGCCCGAGCTCGAGCGCCTGCTCCGCGGCGGCCCAGTTGCCGCGCCGCGCCTCGCACAGCGCGAGCGCGCGCAGGGCCTGCGCGTGACCGACCCGGTCGCGCACGGCGCTGCGCTCGAGCGAGCGCCGGGCGTAGTGCTCGCCGCGCTCGAGATCGCCGGTGCGCGCGCAGGCCTCGGCGGCGCACGCGAGATACAGCGACAGTCCCAGCCCCGTGCCCGCCGCCTCCATCTCGCGCATGCCGCGCTCCAGGCCCGCGATGCCGCTCGCGTCGCCCCGCCCGATGAAGCGGCACCAGCCCTCGAGCGCCACCGCCATGGCGTGGTTCGGCGGCGCGCCGATCGTGCTCGCGATCTCGCGCCCGAGCGCCGTGTACTCCAGACACTTCTCCCATTCGCCCGCGTAGCCCGCGGCGATCGCGCGCACCTGGTTGAGCGACGACAGGGCCGAGGTGTGACCCAGCGGGTCGATGATGGAGAAGGCCTCGTCCATGACCCGAGCGCTGGCCGCGAGGTCGCCGCGGTCGGCGTGCACCAGACCGATGTACGCCAGCGCGTACGCCATGCCGATGCTCTGCCAGCGCTCCGGCAGCGCCTTCCGGCGCAGGGCGATGCCGCGCTCCAGGTGTTCGAGCGCGGCCCCGTACTCGACGTCGTTCGCCAGGTTCTGGCCCAGGTTGACCAGAAGCTGCGAGAGCATGCGCGGGTCACTCGGAGCGGCGTGCTCGAGACAGCGCTCGAAGCGCGGAATCGCCAGCGCGGAGTTGCCCATCGTGTAGTGCAGCCAGCCGATGAAGTACTCGCAGCGCAGCTCGCGCAGCGGGTCGCCGATCTCGCGCGCGAGCTGCTGCGCCTGCTCGAGCGCCTCGATCTGACCGGCCGACGGGCCGTACCAGCCCGCCTGGGTCCAGCGGAAGGTCAGGTCGATGCGTTTCTGACAGCGCTCGAGCGTCCGCTCGCTGCCGGCCAGGATGCTCACCGCGCGCGCGTAGTGACCGCGCGCGGCCTCCATGGCGAACGAGCGCGCGGCCTTGTGGCCGGCGGACTCGAGATAGAACACTGCCTTGCCCCAGTCCTCGCCCTGCGAGAAGTGGTGCGCGAGCTCCTCGAAGTGGGCTTCGAGGCGGGCGCCGGCGAAGTGCTCCTCGAGCGCGCGGCCCACCGCGTCGTGCAGCGCAGCGCGGTCGCGGCGCAGCAGCATCTGGTACGCCACGTCGCGAGTGAGTCCGTGCTCGAACTGGTAGGCCGTGTCGTCCGCGCGCTTCAGCGAGCGCAGGAGCTGGGCGTCTTCGAGCTGGTGCAGGCAGGTGGAGAGGTCGTCGGCCGGGTCGAGCCGGCGCAGGACCGCCAGCGAGAACTGCGTGCCCAGCACCGAAGCCTCGCGCAGCACGGCCACGCTGCGCCGGTCGAGCCGATCGATGCGCGCGCGCAGCGTGCCCTCGACCGAGTCGAGCGCGAGGAGTGACTCGGCCAGCTCGGCGGGCTGCTT
Organism: Myxococcota bacterium; assembly: GCA_035498015.1. Lineage (NCBI taxonomy): Bacteria > Pseudomonadati > Myxococcota > Myxococcota bacterium. Next base: position 3,524 of record DATKAO010000191.1, on the reverse strand, counting down.
GCCCGAGACCGCGCGGCACAGCTCCTCGATGAAGAACGGGTTCCCGCCCGTGCGCTCCTGGATCCGGCGCCGCCACGGCCCGGGAAGCCCGCCTTGACCCACGAGCGCGTCGATCAGCGTCCCGGCCTCGTCGGGCAAGAGGGGCGCCAGGTCGACCGAAATCGAGCGCCGGGCCCAGGCGGGCCGGAAGTGGCGCCGGTAGTTCACCGCGAACAGGATGGGCAGTGACTCGCTGCGGCCCAGCAGGTTCGCGAGCGCGAGCTCGGACGCGGGATCGGCCCAGTGCCAGTCCTCGAGCAACAGCACCACCGGCCGGCTGCGCGCGAGCGCGGCCAACAGGTCGGTGAGCGCGTCGAGGATCTCGCCGCGCAGCGCCTCGCCCTGCTGACTGGCCCCGAGCGGGTGCTCGCTCGAGCGCAGCGAGAGCAGGTGGAGAAATGCCGCGACGCGCCGCTCGAGCTCGGGTCCGAGCGCGCGCAGGCGAGTCACCGCGTCGAGCACGGTCTGCTCGTGCGAAGCCTCGGCGCTCAGGTCGAGCGCATCGCGCAGGAGCTGCACGAACGGCGCGTAGGGCTCGATGCTGCCGAACGCCTCGCAGCGCGCGCGGTAGGCGGCGAAAGCGTGGTCGGCGGCCAGTGTCTGGAACTCGTGGAACAGCCGGCTCTTGCCCACGCCGGCTTCGCCCGCCACGGTGACCAGCCCGCCCTGCCCGCGCGAGAGCGCTTCGAGCGCGCCGCGAAACAGACCCCGCTCCTGAACGCGCCCGACCAGCTGCGAGAGACCGCGGCGCTGGGCGACCTCGAAGCGCGTGCGCGCCACCCGGCCGCGCACGCGGTGCACGCGCAGCGGCTCGGCCTTGCCGCGCAGCTGCACGTCGCCCACGAGCTCGGTCGCGAAGTACGGCTCGATCGCCTGGAAGGTCTCTGGGCCGACCACGATCTCGTCGCGCCCCGCGATGCCCGCGAGCCGGGCGCCCGTGTTGATGGCGTCGCCCGTGACTCCGAACACGCCCTCGCGCCGGTCGCGGCGCTGTGCGAGCACCACGCCCGTGTTCACCGCGGTGTGCAGCGCCAGCAGCCGGCGCGTGCGCGGCTCGAGCTCGGCCGCCAGCCCGCGCATGAACTCGTGCAGCGCGAGCGCGGCAGTCACCGCGCGCACGGGGTCCTCGTCGTGCGCGAGCGGCACGCCGAAGAGCGCCATGACCTGGTCGCCCACGAACTGATTCACGGTGCCGCCGTGAGACTCGAGGATGCGCGTCGCGCCGTCCTTGATCTCTGCCATGACGACGGCCACGTCCTCGGGGTCGAGCAGCTCGTTCAGCTCGGTGTAGCCGCTGAGATCCGCGAACAGCACCGTGGCCGTGCGCCGTTCCGCGTCCGAGATGCGCATCGGCGCGCGCGCCGCTCCCAGCTGCCCGCCGCAGCTCGGGCAGAAGCGCGCTCCAGCAGGCGCGGCCTCGGAGCACTCGGGACAGACCACGGTCGGGGGGGCCATGGGTTCGCCTTGGCTGGGCAGTGTATACCCGGCGCGGGGCCGGGTCACTCGCTCAGCGCCGCAGCGCGAAGATCGGGCGCGAGCCCGACAGGCCCTTCAGCTCGAAGTCACCGCGGTGGTCGAGCAGCAGTCCTGACCCGTCGAGCAGGTCGCGCGTGGTGCCCGACACGAAGACCTCGCCCGCGCCCGCGAGTGAGGCCACGCGTGCGGCGGTGTGCACGCCCAGGCCGCGCGCCTGGCCGCCCACGATCTCGACTTCGCTGGTGTGCACGCCCACGCGCACCCGCAGGCCGAGGTCCGCGACCGCGCCGTCCATCAGCGCGGCTGCGCTGACTGCGCGCGCCGCGCCGTCGAACAGCGCGAGAAAGCCGTCGCCCGCCGCGTCGATCTCGCGCCCGCGAAAGCGGTCGATCGCGCTGCGGATGCGCACGTTGTGCTCGCGCAGGACGCGCGCCCACTCGTGGTCACCCACCCGCTCGAGCGTGCCGGTCGAGCCCACGATGTCGCTGAAGAGGATCGTCGCGAGCACGCGCTCGCCCAGGTCGTGCGGCGAGAGGCCGAACGCGTGGGCGCTGGTGAACTCGACCGAGTCCCACGGCAGGTCGCCCACGACCCAGGCGTCGTGACCCGGCGGAATCTCGTAGGCGTCGCCCGGCGCGATCGTGAGCTCGGTGCCATCGTCCATGCGCACCTGGAGTGAGCCCGAAATGGTGTAGCCCAGGTGCCGGTGACCGCAGGAGCGCGTGCCGGCGATCGGCCCCACGTCCTTCGACCACTGCCAACCGGGCTGGAACACGAAGCGCCCGATCGCCACCTCGTCGAGCGAGACCACCTGCAGCAGACCCATGGGAAAGGTCCGGACCTGATCGGGCTTCCCGAAGCTCTTCCGTTGCAAGCGGGGCATCGCGCCACGATCCTGAGGCGTGGGTTCCGCGCTTGCAACAGGAGAACGGCCCGGGTCCGAGACTCAGTCCGACTGCACCTGGGCGGGGGCGCCGACGTCGCTGGCGCTGCCCGGCGCGATCACGAGATAGCGCCGCGGCGCGGGGGTTCCGGCCTGAACGATCTGGCGGATCGGCCCGGTGGCGTTCACGATCGCGCCGCCCGCCGGGTTGGTCGTGAAGCTCGCGAGCGCCTCGAGCTTCCCCGAGCCGTCGGCCGCGCTCGACAGCGCCAGCACGTAGGGGCGCTTGGGCTCGAGCCCGGTCACGGCGAGCTGCAGCACCTGGATCAGGCCCTGGTCGAAGAGCGCTCCGCTGGTTGGAGCGGGAGTGTCGGGCGCGGCTCTCTTGCCCGCCGGCCGCAGCACGAAGTGAGTCGCCTGGCCCGCCAGGCCGAGCGGCTCGAGACCGTCGGTGCCCGCGCCCTGGGGCACCGCGTCCGGCACGTAGCAGAGCGCCTGGGGTGCCTGCCCGATCGGAACGCTGGCCATCACCCGGTTGGTCGCGGTGTCGATGGCGACGAGCTGGTCGTCGTTCTCGAGGCCCACGTACATGCGCGAGCCGTCGCCCGAGGGCCAGAGACCGTGCGGCAGCTTGCCGACCGGAATCGTGGCCACCTTCGCGAAGTCGGACGTGCGGAACACCTGCAGCTCGTTCGGCCCGCCCACGGTCACGTAGGCCAGGATCCCCTGACTCGTGCGCGCGAAGTTCACATGATTCGTGATCGGCCCGGTGTCGATCGTCTTGCGCACCGCGAACGGTGGCTTCGCGTCGAAGACCTGCACCTTGCCCGTGTCTTTCAGCGTGAACCAGACCTGCGCGCCGTCGGGCGTCGCGGCCAGGTTCGGGCAGAACGGGCTCGCCTGCTCGACTCGACCCACCTCCTGGTGGTCGGCGACCGACACGACGATGGTCTTCGGCGTGAACGACGAGCACACGTAGCCGTACTTGCCGTCGGGCGAGAAGGCCGGCATGCCAGGGCCGTTGGGCGTGGGGACTCGCAGCTTCTCTTCGTAAGTCGCGGCATCGATCACCGACACGTAGCTCTCGCCGCGCACCGTGACCCACACTTCCTTGCCGTCGGGCGAG
>DATKAO010000190.1 GCA_035498015.1 Myxococcota bacterium | reverse complement strand
GGGCCGATGGCTCCCCGGGACGGGCTCGAACCGCCGACCTAGTGGTTAACAGCCACCCGCTCTACCGACTGAGCTACCGGGGAATGGGCGCCCAGTCTACGGATCCGCGGCGGGCGATCAAGAGCGTGCCCGTGCGATGCTCGCGCCCGTGATCTTCGCCGCGATCTTCGGGGCGACGGCCGCACTCGTGGGGGCCGTCGCCGCCATCACCGGCTTCGGCATCGGCAGCGTGCTGACTCCGCTCGCGGCCAGTCAGCTCGGCATGAGCCTGGCCGTTGCGGCGGTCGCGCTGCCGCACTTCGCCGGCACGGTGTTCCGGGCCTGGCGCATGCGGCGCGAGATCGACCGCGACGTGTTCCTCGGCTTCGGCATCGCGAGCGCCGTGGGCGGGCTCGCCGGGGCGCTCCTGCAGCGCGCCATGGCGGGGCCGGCGCTCGGGATCGTCCTGGGCTGTCTTCTGATCTTCGCGGGCCTGATGGAGGCGACCGGCGCGGCCCGGCGCTTGCGCTTCGGCGGCAAGGCAGCGTGGGTGGCGGGCATCGTCTCGGGCGGGCTCGGGGGTCTGGTCGGGAACCAGGGCGGCCTGCGCTCCGGCGCGCTACTCGGCTTCGACGTGCCCAAGGAGGCGTTCGTCGCCACGGCCACGGCGGTCGGCGTGCTGGTCGACCTGGCGCGCCTGCCCGTGTATCTCGCGACCTACGGGCGCGAGATGCTCGGGCTGTGGCTGCCGATCGCGGCGGGGATCGTGGGCGTGCTGTTCGGCACGATCGCGGGCGAGCGCGTGCTGCGGCGCATTCCCGAGACGGCCTTCCGCCGCGGCGTGGCAGCGGCGCTGATCGCGCTGGGTGCGGCCATGTTGGCGGGGCTGGGGCGCTGACTCAGGAGCCCGCGGGCACCGCGATCCGGCAGCGCGGCGCCTCGCTCTCGCCGTCGCTCGGCCCCGACAGCGCGACCTCGAGCTGCGTGCCGGGCGACAGCTCGGGCAGCGCGACCTCCGAGGCGCCGTTCACCGACGCCAGCTGCTTGGGCGGCAGGATCGAGCGCAGCTCACTCACCTGCGCGCCCGCATAGCGCTTGGCCCGCGCCGCGTCCCAGCGCAGCACGAGCCCTGATGGACCGCGGGCGAGCGACAGCCCGAGGTCGGGGCCAGTCACGACGAGCGGCTCGGAGTAGAAGCTCTCGAGCCCGTCGGTGTCGAGCGCGCGCAGCCGGTAGCGCACGGTCTGTCCGCAGCCGACCGCGGCGTCGACGTAGCCGGTCTTGCCTGCCGGCACGGTCCCGATGCGCGCTTCGGGCTCGAAGTCCTCGGCGCCCTTCACCGCGCGCCACACCTCGTAGTCACTCACGTCGGGCTCGACGTTGGGCGACCACTTGAGGGCGATCCGGCCCAGGCGCCGTGCGTCGGCCGCGAGGCCCGTGGGTGGCAGCGGCTCGGCCTTGGTGACCGCGCGGATCGGTGACTCGGTCATCTCGCTCTGCCCGCCGAAGCGGTTCACGGCCGCGATCCGGTAGTACATGACGCGCAGGTCACCCGGGATCGAGTCCTCGTACACCGTGTTGAGCCGGCCTTCCGAGAACGCGACCTGCTCCCACGGCCCCGCCATCGTGGGGCAGCGGAAGATCCCGTAGCCGGCGACTGCGCGCTGCTCGCTCGGCTTCCAGGACAGCACCGCCTTGCGCGGCAGGTTGGAGTAGACCTGCAGCCCCTCGGGGATGGCCGGCTTGGGCTCGGTGGCGGCCGTGATCGCCGCATGACTGCGAGACACCCGTCCCGCGCGGTCGTAGGGGTGCACGCGGTAGTAGTAGGTCTGGCCGTCGCCGAGCTCGCCGGGCTTGTCGGCCCCGTCGGTGAAGACGGTGCCGAAGCGCGAGCTGGTGATGCCCACGCGCTTGAACTGGTTCTCGCCCGGCTGACTCGCGCGCAGGATCGCGTAGCCCGCCACGTCGCCCACGAGCACGGGGTCCCAGGCGAGCGAGATCTGCCGGTCGGCGTTCGAAGTGACTCGCAGGCTCTCGGGCGGCAAGAGGTCCGACGCCCGGTCGAACACCAGGGTCTGATTGCCGGCGAACAGCTTGGTGGCGACCTTCTCCGAAGTCGCGCAGCTCGCGAGCGCCAGCGCGAGACACAGGGCGGCGAGGACGCTACGGGCCACGGGTCTGGATCTCCTCGAGCCGCGACAGGATCCGCTCCGCGCGGTCGACGTTCTCCTTGGTGCGCTGGTCGTCGGGCGCGATCAACAGCGCCTCGCGCCACACCGCGAGCGCTTGCTCCAGGTCCTCGTCCTGGAAGTAGCGCTTGCCTTGCTCGTACAGCTGCGGCACGCGCGGCGCCAGCTCCTGGCGAAGTGACTGGAGCCTGCGCCGCGCGCCGGCGTGCTTGTCGTCGATGCGCAGCGCCTCGATGTACTCCTCGAGCGCGCGGTAGGGCTCGTTCGCCTCCTCGGCCTGCTGACCCGCGCGGTAGTGACCCTCGGCCAGGATCTCCTGCGAGGACAGCGTGGGCGGGGGCGGCGCGCCGCCCGCGGACTTCGCGGCGCTGCGGGTCTGCTGCTGCTCCTCGTCGGCGACCTGCTGGTCGTAGCGCTTGATGTAGGAGAGATACCCGAGCGCGGCCTCGTTCTGCGGGTCGAGCTCGAGCGCGCGCTCGAACGCCGCGCGCGCGCCGGCGCGGTCACCCAGCGCGTAGGCGCGCTTCCCGTCCTCGAGCGAGCGCAGCACCTGGGCGCCCGTCTCGGCGTAGACCTGGCGCACCTCGATCTGGATCGCGGGGTCGAACGGGTCGAGCCGCGAGAGCTTCTCGGCCGACTCGTTCGCCTGGCGCAGGTTCCCGGCCGCCAGCGCCGCGGCGAGGCGTTTGCGCTCCACGTCTTCCTGGGCGTGGAGGTCGCGGAACAGCTTCTGCACCCGGTCGAGCGTCTGGGGCCGGTCGGGATCGAGCTTCAGCGCCAGCCGGTAGTAGAGCACCGCCTCGGCCAGCCGGCCCTCGCTCTCGAAGAACTGCGCGCGCTTCTCGTAGCGGGCGAGCGTCGAGGCGAGCTCGGTCTCGAGCGTCTCGAGCCGGGCATGCGCCCGCGGGTACTCGCGGCTCGACTCCGGGATGCTGCGCCAGACCGACAGCGCGCCCGCCACGTCGCCCTGGCTGTAGAGCTTCTCGCCGCGGTCGTAGTCCTGCGCGCAGGCAAGCGCGGTCATCAAGAGCGCGACGGCGCTCAGTAGAAAGGGGCGCGACACGGGCGGGAGTTTAGAGCGGCGGCCCTGCTATCGCCTGCCTGGCCGCCTCGGGCGCGGCCGAGCGAACCAAGCCCTCAGTAGAGAATTTTAAAGACCTCGATCGGCTGGTCGACGCCCTCGATGCGCTTGGAGCCCTGGGGCTTGGCGTCGACCAGGAGACCCACGCGCTCGCGCACGGCGCCGGTCACCATGATCTCGCCCGGCCCGGCCATGGCCTGCAGTCGGTTGGCCACGTTCACCGGCTCACCGATCGCGGTGTAGTCCATCTTGAGCTCGGAGCCGATGTTGCCCACGACGACCTGGCCGGTGTGGATACCGATCCCCACCTCGAGCCGCACGAAGGGCTGCATGGACGCCTCGCAGCGCTGGTTGCGGTCGTGGATGGCGCGCTGCACGGCGATGGCGGCGGCGACCGCGCGCTGCGCGTGGTCCTCGGTTTCGATCGGCGCGCCCAGATAGGCGAGGATCGCGTCGCCGATGTACTTGTCGACCGTGGCGCCGTGCTCGAGCAGCCGCCCGGTGATCAGGTCGAAGGACTCGTTCAGGAACGCGACCACGCGCTCGGGGCCGATCGAGCCGGTGAGCCGCGTGAACTTGCGGATGTCGAGATACAGGACCGACACCTCGCGCAGCTCGCCCTTGAGATGGATCGCCTCGGGTGAGTCGATCACCTCCTGGAGCACGTGGTCCGAGACGTAGCGGCGGAAGGCCGTCTCGATGCGGCGCTTCTCGCCCAGGCTCTGACTCATCTCGTTGAAGGCGCGGGTCAGCACGCCGATCTCGTCGCG
>DATKAO010000189.1 GCA_035498015.1 Myxococcota bacterium | reverse complement strand
GTGCGCGCCTGGTTCGAGCGGCGCTTCCGCGCGCCCACGCCCGCGCAGGCCGCCGGCTGGCCGGCGATCGCGCGCGGCGAAGACGTGCTGATCGCGGCGCCGACCGGCTCGGGCAAGACGCTGGCGGCGTTCCTGCTCGTGATCGACCGGCTGGTGCGGCGCGCGCTCGAAGGCAAGCTCGAGGACCGACTCGAGGCGGTGTACGTCTCGCCGCTGCGCGCGCTCTCGCACGACATCCAGCGCAACCTCGAACAGCCGCTGGCCGAGATCCGCGCCGAGGCCAGGCGCATGGGGCTCGAGCTGCCGGCGCTGCGCGCCGCCGTGCGCACGGGAGACACTTCGCAGGCCGAGCGCCAGGGCATGCTGCGGCGCGCGCCGCACATCCTGGTCACCACGCCCGAGTCACTCTACGTGATGCTCACTTCGGAGCGCAGCCGCAAGCTGCTCGCCAGCGCGAACACGGTGATCGTCGACGAGATCCACGCGCTGGCGCGCGACAAGCGCGGCTCGCACCTGGCGCTGTCGCTGGCGCGGCTCGACGCGCAGGCCGAGCAGCGGCCGGTGCGCATCGGTCTCTCGGCCACGCAGCGGCCGATCGACGAGATCGCGCGCTTCCTGGTGGGCGCGGGCGAGCGGCCGTGCCGCATCGTCGACCTGGGTCACCAGCGCGATCTCGACCTGGCGATCGACGTGCCGCCGAGCGAGGACCTGGCCGCGGTGGCGTCGAAGGAGCAGTGGGACGAGCTGGTCGAGCTGCTCGCGGGCTACACCGCCACGCACCGCACCACGCTGATCTTCACCAACACGCGCCGCCTGGCCGAGCGGCTGGCGCACCGCCTGGGTGAGCGCATCGGCGCCGAGCACGTGGCCGCGCACCACGGGAGTCTCTCGCGCGACCGGCGGCTGCGCGTCGAGGCGCGGCTCAAGGCGGGCGAGCTGCGGGCGCTGGTGGCCACGGCGTCGCTCGAGCTCGGCATCGACATCGGCGAGATCGAGGTCGTGTGTCAGATCGGCTCGCCGCGCAGCATCGCCACCGCGCTGCAGCGCATCGGGCGCTCGGGTCACGCGCTCGGGCTGCGCCCCAAGGGCCGGCTCATGCCGACCTCGCGCGACGAGCTGGTCGAGTGCGCGGCGCTGGTGCGCGCGGTGCGCGCGGGCCGGCTCGACCGGATCAGCTTGCCCGTAGCGCCGCTCGACATATTGGCGCAGCAGATCGTCGCGGCCTGTGCGGTCGACGAGTGGCGCGAGGACGACCTCTACACCATGCTGTGTCAGGCCTGGCCCTACCGCGGGCTCGCGCGCGCCGACTTCGAGGCCGTGCTCGAGATGCTCGGCAGCGGCTTCGAGACACCCAAGGGCAAGCGCGCCGCCTACCTGCACCGCGACCTCGTGAACGGCCGCGTGCGCGCGCGCCGGGGCGCGCGGCTCGCGGCGCTCATGTCGGGCGGCGCGATTCCCGAGGTCGGCGACTACCGGGTCGTGCTCGACCCCGACGACACCACCGTGGGCACGGTGAACGAGGACTGGGCGATCGAGTCGATGGCCGGCGACGTGTTCCTGCTGGGCACGCACAGCTGGCGCATCCGGCGCGTCGAGTCGGGCATCGTGCGAGTCACCGACGCCCAGGGCGCGCCCCCGACGATCCCGTTCTGGCTGGGCGAGGCGCCCGCGCGCACGGCCGAGCTGTCGCGCGAGGTGTCGGACCTGCGTTCCGAGCTCGTCACTCGCCTCGAAGAGGGCGAGGACGCCGCAGCGCGCTGGCTCGCGGAGAGCTGCGGCCTCGACGTGCACGGCGCGCGCCAGGTCGCCCACTACGTCGGCGCCCAGCAGCGCGCCGTCGGCTGCGTGCCGACCCAGACGGAGCTCCTGGCCGAGCGCTTCTTCGACGAAGCCGGCGGCATGCAGCTCGTCGTTCACTCACCGCACGGTGCGCGCATCAACCGCGGCTTCGGGCTCGCGCTGCGCAAGCGCTTCTGCGCCTCGTTCAACATGGAGCTGCAGGCCGCGGCCACCGACGACGCGATCGTGCTGTCGCTGGGCAACCCGCAGACCTTCGACCTCGAGCAGCTGCCGA